>CAZWXA010000064.1:0-13652 GCA_964637755.1 uncultured bacterium
GCGCGCGGGGACCGATGGGGGGTGTCGGGGAGGAGCGGCGCTCGCTCCCCCCGACGGTGATCGACCGGGCGGGCAGAAATCGGCGCCCGCGGGGACCGGTGGGGGGTGTCGGGGAGGAGCGGTGCTCGCTCCGCCCGACGGTGATTCAACGCGAACAGACAAGGAGAGCTGACATGGCACAGGCGCTTCTCACGGGAGTCTCGGGTCTGAAGAACCACCAGGAATGGCTGGACGTGATCGGCAACAACATCTCCAACGCCAACACCCCGGGCTTCAAGAGCTCGAACGTCGTGTTCGAGGACGTCCTCTCCCAGACGCTCAGCAGCGGATCGGCGCCGTCGGCCAGCCAGGGCGGCACGAGCCCGATGCAGGTCGGTCTCGGCGTGAGGGTTGGCGCGATCGCGCCGAGCCTCACCCAGGGCTCCATCCAGACCACCGGCAGGAACACGGACCTGGCGATCCAGGGAGACGGCTTCTTCGTCCTCTCTGATGGCACCGACCGGCTCTTCACGCGCGCGGGCGCCTTCACCCTCGACGCCAACGGCGACCTCGTCGACGGCGCGACCGGGTTCAAGGTGCAGGGGGCCGGCGGCGACATCCGGATCAACCAGGGTCAGGAGAGCACACCGCAGACGACGACCGAGGCCCTCTTCAAGGGCAACCTCGACGCCTCGGCGGCCGACGGGACCGCCTACGTGGCCACGCTCGACGTGCGCGATTCTCTGGGGTCGCCGCACACGCTGACACTGACCTTCGCCAAGAACTTCGGGGCGGCGCCGGGCCAGTGGGACTGGACCGTGACGACGAGCGACGCGAGCGTGACCGGGTTGACGACGGCGACCGGGAGCCTCGTCTTCGACACCGCGGGCGCCGTCTCGTCCGGCGCGACGCAGGCGGTCGGCATCACGTATGCGGCCGGTACCGGGGCCGCGACGCCCCAGCCGGTGACGCTCGACTTCGGCTCCGCGGCGAGCACGACGCCCTTGACCGGGCTCGCGGGCGCCTCGACGGCCACGCTGGCGACCCAGGACGGCCACGCCGCGGGGACGCTGCAGAGCTTTGCCGTGGGCCTCGACGGTGTCGTCACCGGGTTCTTCGACAACGGCACCACGGCCGTGCTCGACACCGTGCAGCTCGCCACCTTCAACAACCCCGCGGGCCTGCTCAAGATCGGGTCGAACCAGTTCCGCGAGAGCGCCGACTCGGGCATCGCCACCGTGGGCGCGCCGCGCACGGGCGGCCGCGGAACCCTGGTGTCGAGCGCGCTCGAGAACTCCAACGTCGACCTGGCCCAGGAGTTCGCCAACATGATCCTGGCCCAGCGTGGGTTCCAGGCCAACGCCCGGACGGTCTCGACGGCGAACGAGCTGCTCGAAGAGATCGTGAACCTCAAGCGGTAGCCGGGTCGTGAGCACATCGGAGAAACCGGAAGCGGCGGCGGCCGGCGAGTCCACCGCGCCGCGAGCCGGGGGAAGGAAGACGCTTTTCCTCTCCTTGATCGCCGGCGTGGTGCTGCTGGCGGGCCTGGGGGGCGCCGGCTGGTGGTTCGTCCTTCCCCGCTTCCTGCCGCCGGCGAGAGGGGAGCACGGCAAGGCCGAGGCCCGGGCCGAGGTCCCGGTCCTGACGACGGTGTCGCTCGGACCCGTGGTCGTCAACCTGAGCGGCGAGGAGCGGCGCTACGTCAAGGTGGCGGTCGCGCTCGGGGTCCCGGATGCCAGGCAGGCACGGGAGGTCGAGGAGCGGAGGCTCCAGCTCCTCGACCTCGTCATCACCGTCCTCTCGAACGCCGAGCCGCCCGCGCTCGCCTCCGCCGGCGGCAGGTCGGAGCTGAAGCAGGAGCTGCTCAGGCGGATCCGGGAGGAGCTGGCGCTCGAGAAGGTCGCGCGGGTCTACTTCACGGAGTTCGTGATCCAGTGAACCCTGCCGGGAGACCGAGCGTGAACCAGATCCTGTCGCAGGACGAGGTCGATGCCCTCCTCTCCGCGGTCGACCAGGGGGATCTCGGCGACGCCGCGGCGAGTCCGCCGGCCGCGGAGAAGGCCGTCGCCCGGTACAACTTCCGCAAGCCCAACCGCGTGTCGAAGGACCAGGCCAAGATGCTGCAGAGCATCCACGAGTCCTTCGCGCGGCTCTACACGTCGTCCCTCAGCACGCTCCTGCGCGGCCTGGTCGAGCTCGAGCTGCGGAGCGTCGAGCAGGTGAGCTACGGCGAGTTCATGTCGTCCCTCTCGCAGCCGACCTGCCTGGCAATCTTCAACATGGAGCCCCTCAAGGGGGGCGCCGCTCTCGAGATCAGCGCCAACATCCTGTTCCTGCTGATCGACCGGCTCCTTGGCGGGAGCGGTCTCCTGCCAGTCCGGCTGCGAGAGTTCACGGAGGTCGAGCAGGGGCTCATCGAGCGCATCTCGATGCGCGCCATGACGGATCTCCAGCAGGCCTGGCAGCACGTCGGCCCCCTCGGCTTCCGGGTCGTCCAGGTCGAGACGAACCCGCAGTTCGTACAGCTCACGTCGCCGAACGAGGTGGTCATCGTCGTCACGTTCCAGATGAAGGTAGGAGACGCCGACGGCCAGCTGACCCTCGTGTTCCCGCACCTGCTTCTCGAGCCCGTCATGTCCAAGCTCAACACCCGGCGCTGGTTCGCGAACCTCCAGCGGGCGACGACCCCGGAGGAGGGCGAGGGGCTCCGGGACAACGTGCTCCGCCTGGCCCTCACGATTCGCGGTGTGCTGGCCGAGGCGCCGCTGACCGTGCGGGAGCTGCTCGAGCTCAGGCCCGGAGACGTGCTGTCGCTCCAGCGTCCAGCGACGGCGCCCGCCGTCGTGGAACTCGAAGGGGTGCCCCGCTTCACCAGCCGGCCCGGCATCGCCCATGGTCGCCGGGCGCTCCAGCTTCTGACCGTGGTGCCCAGGGGAGAGGCCATCCGTGACTCAGGCTTCCGTTCAGGATCCGCGCGAGTTTGAACCGCAGGACATGATCACACCCGTCGCCGGCGAGGAGGCAGAGCCCGCCAGGGACGGGAGCCGGGACCCGTCGGCCGAGCCCGGAGCGCTCGCAGGCGGGTCGGGGTCGGTCCCGGAGGGTGCCAGAGGGGGCCCGGCCGAGGCGACACCGTCGCGGCTCGACCTCATCCTGGACATCACGCTGCCGCTCACGGTCGAGCTGGGGCGAGCCAGGATGCAGATCCAGGACGTCCTCAAGCTCGCCCCTGGCTCGGTCATCGAGCTGGACAAGCTCGCGGGAGACCCGGTGGAGCTGTTCATCAACGACCGGCCGATCGCCAGGGGCGAGGTGGTCGTGATCGACGAGAACTTCGGCGTCCGTCTCACCTCGATCGTGACGCCGAGCGAGCGAATCAGGACCCTGCGATGAAGCGCCTCGGTCTCGCGCTCACGCTGCTCCTCGTCATGCCCAGAGCCGTGCTCGCGGCAGGAGACGCCGCTCTCACCGCCTCGTCTCCGGGAGAGCCGAGCGGGGCCCCGCTCCCCGAGGCGCGGGCTCTGGGCGCGCCCCCGCCGCCTTCGCCGGCTCGGGGGGCCGCCCCCGCGCCCGATCTCGACGACTCGCGCTCGGCCTCGGGGGCGGTCGGGCACGGAGCGGAGACCACCGCCGCGCCTGAATTCGTGGAAGCCGCGCCGGCCTCGGCGGGCTGGGTCGCCCTCCGGGTGTCCGGCGCGTTCGCCGCGGTCGGGCTCCTGCTCGCTCTCGCCCTCGCGGGCTATCGCTGGGTGATGGAGGCGGCTGCGGCGCCCGGGTCCGGCCGGCGGCCCGGCCGAAGATCGCGCGGCCGCCAATCCTGGTTCGTGCGCTTCCTCGGGCCTGCCGTGCCCGAGGCCGACCGTGTTCGGATCGTGGCGCGGAGCTATCTCGGATCCCGGGAGTCGATCTGTGTCGTGGAGGCGGGCCAGGAGCGCTTTCTCGTCGGCGTCACCGCGGCGCGGATCTCGCCCCTCGGCCGCCTCGCCGCGCGCCCTCCCGGCGCCGTGCCCGTGGCCGTTCCGGACGCTCCGGGACGGGCGCCGTCCGACGAGGGGGCTCGGCAGGCGCCGTCGAGATCCTTCTCCGTCACGGGCCGGGAATCCGCGGGCGCCCCCCCGGCCGCGGAACCGCACGCCACCGACTTCGCCAGGCATCTGGCCGCGGCCTCGGCGTCCGGCCTCGACGCCCGCGAGACGGCGATCCGCACCGCGCTGGCGCGCACGCGCGAGCGGCTCGATCGCCTGAGCCACACCGGGGCACGCGGTGACTGACCCCGGCAGGCCGCAGAAGAAGGCCCGTCTGCGAGGCCGCGCGAACGGAGACGGAGTCGAGGCGAGCGGGGAGTCGAATCGCTTCTCGAGCGGCCTGCAAGTTCTTCGGCATTCCGCGGCCAGGTTCGCGCTCCTAGCCTTGCTCGGGCTCCCCGGCGTCGGCGCCGCAACGACCGCAGCGACCGCAGCGACCGCGGCGGCCGAGGGGCTCGCGATCCCGAAGATCACGATCGAGGCGGCGCCCGGGAAGTCCCCCGAGGAGGTCGCGACCGCGCTGCAGATCCTCGCGATCCTGACCGTGCTGAGCCTGGCTCCGGCCATCCTCCTGATGCTCACCTCGTTCACACGGGTGGTCATCGTGCTTTCGCTGCTCCGCCAGGCCATCGGTGTCCAGCAGCTCCCACCCAACCAGGTGATCGTCGGGCTCTCCCTCTTCCTGACGTTCTTCATCATGGCGCCGGTCGGCGAGGAGATTCATCGGCGGGCGCTCACGCCCTACCTGGCGCGAGAGATCTCGCAGACGGAGGCCCTCGAGCGGGCGATGGTCCCGCTCCAGGGGTTCATGCTGCGGCAGACGCGGCAGACGGACATCGCCCTGCTCATCAGGCTGGCGAAGCTGCCGGCCCCACGGACCGCGGCCGACCTCCCCGCCCGCGTCGTCATCCCGGCGTTCGCTCTCTCCGAGATCAAGACGGCGTTCCAGATGGGTTTCGTCCTCTTCGTCCCGTTCCTCGTCATCGACATGGTGGTCGCGAGCGTCCTGATGTCCATGGGCATGCTGATGCTGCCGCCGGTGATCATCTCGCTGCCGTTCAAGATCCTCCTCTTCGTGCTCGCGGACGGCTGGCACCTCGTGGTGCGGGCGATCGTGGAGGGGTTCCGGTGAGGCGGCGATGACACCGGACCTGGTGATGTCGCTCGCGCAGGATTCCGCCGTGATGATGCTGCTGCTCGCCGGGCCGATCCTGGTCGCCGGGCTCGTCACCGGGCTTGTCGTGAGCGTGGTGCAGGCGGTCACCCAGGTGCAGGAGATGACACTCACGTTCATCCCGAAGCTCCTCGCGGTGCTGGTGGTCCTGGCGCTCCTGGGGCACTGGATGCTGGGCCGGCTCGTGGGCTTCACGGTGTCGCTCCTCACTAACCTGAGCGCCTACGGCCGCTAGTCATGCCCGATCTCGCCTGGCTCGGCGTCCGCCATCTCGAGACCGCCGTTCTCGCCTTCGTCCGTCTGGGCGCGATGCTGGCCTTTGCCCCCGTCTTCGGGCACCGGAGCGTGCCCGTCCCCCACCGGGCGGGCCTCGCGGCGCTCCTGGCCGTCCTGCTCGCTCCGCTCCTCGGGCCGGGCCCGCTCGGCGGGAACGCGGACATGATCCGCCTCGTTCTCGCGATGGCCGGAGAGGCGTTCGTCGGCCTCGCGATCGGCTTCGTGGCGCAGCTCGTCGTCGCCACCGTCGAGTCCGCGGGCGAGCTGATCGGGTCCCAGATCGGTCTCGGTCTCACCGCCGTCTTCGATCCGTCGATGGCGCAGCAGGCGACGGCGATCGCGCGGTTCGAGGGCTTCATCGCCCTCCTGCTCTTCCTGACCCTGAACGGCCATCACCTCCTGATCCAGGCGCTCGCCGCGAGCTTCCAGCGGATCCCGCCGGGCGGGTTCGCGCTCGAGCCCGGCGTGGCGGCCGGCGTGGTGCTGCTGGCGGGGAAGCTCTTCCGCTCGAGCCTCGACCTGGCCGCCCCGCTCCTGGGCCTCCTCGTCGTGCTCAACGCCGGCATGGCGCTCCTCGCGCGGATCGCGCCGCAGACGAACGTGTTCCTCCTCACCCTGCCGCTCAGCGTCGGCCTCGGTCTCATCGGACTGGTCCAGACGTTTCCCGCCTTCTCTGGCGCCGTCGCGGGGCTGATCGACCGGATGGCCGGCGACCTCGACGCACTTCTGCGCGGAGCGACGCATGGCGTTCGGTGAATCGCCGGGCCAGGAGCGCACCGAGCAACCAACAGCCAGGCGCAGGGACGAGGCTCGCCAGCGCGGCCGGGTCGCCCGGAGCCCGGATCTCACGGCGGCCCTGCTCCTGCTCGGCGCCCTCGGCGCGCATTCCCTGGCGGGCGGGCGGTTCGCGGCCGACGTGCTCGACCTCCTCAGGGCCGGGCTCTCGACCCTTCCGCGGGGCGACCTCACGCAGGACGGAGCGCAGGCGCTCGTCTCCGGGGCCGCAACTGCGGCTGGCCGCCTCGTCTGGCCGCTCCTCATGATCCCCGCCGTGGTGGCGGTGGGAGCCCAGCTCCTGCAGACGCGGTTCGTGCTCGCGCCCGGGGCGCTCGCCGCCGAGTGGAGCCGGCTCGATCCCGTGAAGGGTCTCGCGCGGCTCCTCGGTGGGCGGAGCCTGGTCGAGCTGGCGAAGTCGATCCTCAAGCTCGGGGCCGTCGGAGGTGTCCTCTACCTGACGCTCGACGCCGACTGGCCCCTCCTGATGACGCTCGGCCAGGACGGGCCGGCGGGGTTTCTGCCGGCGCTGGGCACGATCGTCCGCGATCTCTGGCTCCGGGTCGGTCTCGCCTATCTGGTCCTGGCGGGCCTCGATTACGGCTACCAGCGGTGGGAGCACGAGCGGAGCCTCCGGATGACGAAGGCGGAGATCCGCGAGGAGACGAGGGAGACGGAGGGAAGCCCGCTCCTTCGCTCGAGGGTGCGAGCGCTCCACCGGAAGATGGCGACACGGCGAATGATGGCCGAGGTCCGGCGCGCCGCCGTCGTCCTCCGGAACCCGACCCACCTGGCCGTCGCGCTCCGGTACGAGCAGAGCCGGATGCGGGCGCCGCGCGTGGTCGGAAAGGGCGCGCGGCTCCTCGCCCTCCGCATCATCGAGATCGCGCGCCGGCAGGGGATCCCGGTCGTCGAGAACCCGCCGCTGACCCGGACGCTGTTCCGCTCGGTCGCCATCGGCAGCGAGATTCCCGCCGGCCTCTACCGGGCCGTCGCCGAGGTCCTCGCCTACGTCTACTCGCTCCGGGTTGGTGACCGTGGCCCTCGATAGCGGGCGCTTCGGCTCGGGCCGGTACGACCTGCTGCTCGGGGCGGGGGTGCTCGGCATCCTGGGGATCCTCGTCGTGCCGCTCCCGCCCATCGTGATGGACATCCTCATCACGCTGAACCTCAGCCTCTCCCTCCTGATCCTCCTCGTCTCGATGGACATCCATCGCCCGCTCGAGTTCTCCGTCTTTCCGTCGCTCCTGCTGGTCTCGACCCTCTACCGGCTCTCGCTGAACGTCGCGGCGAGCCGGCTCATCCTGCTGCACGGCGGCGACGGGCCCGGAGCCGCGGGGCGCGTCATCCAGGGGTTCGGCCAGTTCGTGGTCGGGGGTAACTTCGTCGTCGGCGCCGTCCTCTTCCTGATCCTCGTCGTCATCCAGTTCGTGGTCATCACCAAGGGCGCGGGGCGCATCGCGGAGGTCGCGGCGCGGTTCACCCTCGACGCGATGCCCGGCAAGCAGATGGCGATCGACGCCGATTTGAACGCCGGCCTCATCGCCGACCACGAGGCGCGCCAGCGGCGCGAGCAGATCTCCCGGGAGGCGGATTTCTACGGCGCGATGGACGGCGCGTCGAAGTTCGTCCGGGGTGACGCCGTGGCGGGGCTCATCATCACCGCGATCAACATCCTCGGCGGGCTCGCCATCGGCGTCCTGCAGGAAGGACTGCCCGTCCCCGAGGCGCTCGCCACCTACACCGTGCTGACCGTGGGCGACGGCCTCGTCGCCCAGCTCCCGGCCCTGATCATCTCGACCGCGGCCGGCATCGTCGTGACCCGGGCCGCGTCGGAGTCCAATCTGAGCCAGGACCTGCTCGGCCAGCTCACCCTCCGCGGCCGGCCGCTCGGCATCGCGGCGGGCGTGCTCGCCGTGCTGAGCCTGCTCCCGGGCCTGCCGATCCTTCCCTTTCTCCTGCCCGGCATCCTTCTCGGGTCCCTCGCGTACCGGATGGGCACGGGCTCGAAGGCGGGCACGACCGCGGCCACTGGCGAGGCGACCGCGGCGAGTCCCGGGCCGGAGAAGGTCGAGGGCCTCCTCGTCCTCGATCCTCTGCTCGTCGAGGTGGGGTTTGGCCTCCTGCCCGTGGTGGACCAGACCGGGGCGGGGAACGCGGGGACGCTGCTCGACCGGATCCGGCTGCTCAGGCGCCAGTTCGCGCTCGAGATGGGATTCGTCGTTCCACCGGTGCGCGTGCGAGACAGCGCGGCGCTCGGGGCGATGCAGTACTGCTTCAGGATCCGCGGGACCGAGGTGGCGCGGGGGGAGGTGTATCCCGACCGGTTCCTCGCCATGAATCCGGGCCCGGCCGGGGAGACGGAGCCGGAGGGCCTCGAGGTGCGCGAGCCCACGTTCGGCCTCCCGGCGCGCTGGATCACGCGGGCGGGCAAGGACGCGGCACTCGCCGCGGGCTACACGGTCGTCGACGCCAGCACGGTGGTCGCCACGCACCTGAGCGAGACCATTCGCCGCCACGCGTCGGGGCTCCTCGGGCGCCAGGACGTGCAGGCCCTCGTCGACAAGCTCCGGGAGACTCAGCCGGCGGTCGTCGAGGGGCTGATCCCGGGGCTTCTCCCCCTCGCCGGCGTGCACCGGGTGCTCCAGCGGCTCCTTGCCGAGGGCGTCTCGATCCGGGACCTGTCGACGATCCTCGAGGCCCTGAGTGACGCGGCGCCCTCGGTCAAGGACCCGGGGCTCCTCGCCGAGCACGCGCGGGCCGCGCTCGCCGACTCGGTGTGCCGGTCGTACCTCGCCTCGGACGGAAGCCTGCAGGTGCTCCTGCTCGGAGGGGCGACCGAGAGCGCGCTCGCCGAGGCGCTGAGCCGGGCCGAGGGGGACGACGGGCTCCCCGCCGCCTTCGCGCAGCCGCTGGCCGCGGCCGTTTCGCGCGCGCTCGAAGGCGCGCCGCCGTTCGAGGGCAAGCCGGTGCTCCTCTGCCAGGGAACGCTCCGGCGCCACGTGCGGCGCCTCGTTCAGCGGACGCTGCCGCATCTCGGCGTGCTCTCGTACGCGGAGCTTCCACCCCAGATCAACGTCCGCGCCCTCGGCGCCGTGGAGATGACCGGTGCACCCTGAGCGAGGTCGCTCGGTGTCGCCGCCAGCGCGCCCGGGCGCGACCCGCGCCGCGGAGGGGTCTCATGCACCTCAAGCGGTTTAGCGGCCCGCGGCTCCCCGACGTGCTGCGGCGGGTCCGGGAGGAGCTCGGCCCAGACGCGGTGATCCTGCACACGAACTCGTCGCGCCCCCGGGGACTGCTCCAGTTCTTCCGGGGCGCGCGAGTCGAGGTTCTCGCCGCCGTCGACCGGACTCCGGGGCCCGGCCCGCGCGCCCCGGCCCCGGCAGCGAGGACCTCGCGCGGGAGCAGGACAGCAGGGATCGCTCCCTCACCCCGCGCGGGCAATGCCGCGATCACCCTCGAGTGCCTGCACGCCCAGGTGACCGAGGTGCGGGACCTCCTGATCCGGTTCGCCGGGGGGCGGACGGTTTCGCCGGCCCACGCAGTCGTGTACCAGCGGCTCCTGGCCGCGGGAGTGGAAGAGGTGCTGGCCCTCAGGATCGTCGGGGAGCTTCAGGCCACCCGTGAGGACCAGCCGAC
Source organism: uncultured bacterium (assembly GCA_964637755.1). GTDB lineage: Bacteria > Methylomirabilota > Methylomirabilia > Rokubacteriales > CSP1-6 > AR9. The sequence goes on from CAZWXA010000064.1 coordinate 9,868, forward strand.
CTGCGGCAGCGCCGGGGGGCCGCCGGCGGACGGTGTCGAGGCGCTCGAGCGGGCGCTGTCGCGAGTGATCCGCGTGGCGGCTCCGCCCCCCGGCATCCGTGCCGCGGTCGTTGCCGTCGTGGGGCCGGCCGGAACCGGGAAGACCACCACCCTGGCCAAGCTGGCGGCCGCCGCCCATCTCGCCGGGGGACGGGTCGAGATCGTGAGCCTCGCCGATGGCGCGCTCGGAGCGCCGAACCCGATCGAGAGTTTCGCCACGATCCTCGGAGCCCGGTACACCCTGGCCGGGACGCCGGGCGACCTGGCGCGGGTCGAGGAGGGCGGGCCCGCGCGGGGGCTCGTCCTGATTGACACCCCGGGGCTCAACCCGCGCGATCAGGCTTCGGTCGCGGGGCTGGAGAGGCTCCTGCGCGTGGTCGCTCGGGCGGAGACCCACGTGGTGCTGTCCGCCACGAGCCGTCCGGCCGACGCCATCCGGACGGTCAGCGCCCTCGCCCCGCTCGGGCTCACGCACCTGCTCTTCACCCGCCTCGACGAGACGACGGGCCCGGGAACCGTGCTGAGCGTCGCGGCCGAGACGGGTCTGCCGCTCTCGTACTTCGGAACCGGACGCGAGGTCCCGGACGGCATCCGGCGGGCGACCGCCGGGGAGCTGGCCCGGCGCGTCCTCGAGGGGGAACACCACCGATGAGTCAGGAGCTGCAGTTCTCCGCCTCCCACTTCCCGCCGCCGCCGGCCCGTCACCGGACCATCGCGTTCACCAGCGGCAAGGGGGGCGTCGGGAAATCGAACCTGGTGCTGAACACCGGTCTCCTGCTCGCCCAGCGCGGCAAGCGCGTCGCGCTGCTCGACGGAGACCTGGGGCTCTCGAGCCTCAACGTCCTGATGGGCCAGAGCCCGAAGCACGACCTTCGCCACGTGGTGGCGGGGGAGAAGCGGCTCGAGGACATCCTCGTGCGCGGCCCGCACGGCGTCCTCGTCATCCCGGCGGGCTCTGGCGTCGCGAGCCTGGCCAACCTCGGCGACGAGGAACGAGACGACCTCCTGATCCAGCTCGGCGAGATCGAGGCCACGGTCGACTTCCTGCTCATCGACACCGGCGCCGGCCTCACCGAGACGGTCCTGACCCTCGTGGCGGCCAGCGACGAGGCCATCGTGGTGACCCGTCCCGAGCCGACCGCGCTCGCCGACGCGTACGCGCTGATGAAGGTGGTGATCCAGGAGACCGCGGCGTACCCGTTTCACCTCCTGATCAACATGGTGCGGAACGAGGAGCAGGCCCGGCAGATCTACGACTCGCTGTCGGGGATCCTGCGCAGGTTCCTCGGCTACCAGCCCGGGTACGCGGGATTCGTCGTGGACGACGCGTGGGTGGGCCGGGCGGTCGTGCAGCAGGTCCCGTTCTCGCTGCTGGCACCCCGGGCCCGGGCCACGCTGTGCCTCGAGGCGCTGGTGAGCACGCTGCTCGGCGGCTCGGCGCGGCCGCGCACATCGGCGGCCAGGTTCTGGGAACGGGTCTCACCCCGCCCGTGGAGATCGGCGTGACGGACGAGCGCGAGACCTGGCGCGCGTACCGCCGGAAGAAGGACCCGGCGCTCCGGGACCGCCTCATCGAGCGGCACCTCGTCGTGGTCAAGTACGTGGCCGCCCGGGTTGCCGGTCGCCTGCCGAGCCACCTCCACATGGACGACCTCTACTCCGCCGGACTCCTCGGCTTCCTCGCGGCCATCGAGGATTTCGATCCGGAGGTGGGCGTCGAGTTCTCGGCATACGCGACGCCGCGGATCCGCGGCGCGATCTTCGACGAGCTGCGGCGCCTGGACTGGGTCCCGCGGAGCGTTCGCCGGCGGATCCGGGAGGCCGAGCGCGCCATCGACCAGCTCTTCGCCCGGCTCCGGCGGCAGCCGACCGAGGAAGAGATCGCGGCGGAGATCGGCATCGGCGTCGACGCCTATCAGCGGCTCCTCGGCGAAGGGATCACGCTCGTCTCCATCGACGCGCCCTCGGGGACCGACGGCGGCGGGGCGTCACCGCTCGACACCCTCGCCGATCAGAGCTCGCCGAGTCCGCTCCTGTCGGTGGCCGCGAGCGAGCGCCGGGCGATCCTCGCCCGCATGATCGACGTGCTGCCGCCGCGGGAACGGCAGGTCCTGGCGCTCTACTACTTCGAGGAGCTGACGATGCGCGAGGTCGGGGAAGCACTCGGCGTCACCGAGTCCCGCGTCTCCCAGCTGCACTCGAGCGCGGTCCTTCGCCTCCGCGCGGCGCTGCGCCGGCAGCGCGTCCGGGAGAGCGAGTTGGTCTTCTCCCCCGCGACACGTTCGGTCAACGGACCCTATGGCCTGTGACCGGGAGGCCATGCGGTGCCGGCGGGACCGATCGACCGTGAGATCGGCGACCTCGTGCGCGAGGACGTGGTTGCCAGTGCTCCTGGCCGCGGCCCTCGCACTCGGCGGCTGTACGCGGTGGCCGGTTCCTCTCGCCGGGCCCGGCGCCACCCGTCTGCCCCCCGGCCGCGTGCTCGTGCTCGGCCGCATCTGGGACGAGACGAACCGGGCCGTTGTCGACGGGGCGGCCGGGCTCCTGGCCGAGGCCCTGCGAGGGTCGAGCGAGGTCCTGGGTCCGCGGGAGTTCGTGGGGGAGGCCGCCGCCGCGGGCGTCGGCACCTGGGCGAGGCACGTCGTGGACCGCGTCCAGCGCGGAAGCTCGCCGACGAGAGCGGACACGCGTGAGGCCCTGGAACGGTCCGGGATCGTGACGACGGTCACCGTCGACGTGACCGCCTACGACCAGGTCTGGGGGCCGGACGCCAAGTTCACGCGGGTGAGCCTCGAGGCCGAGGCGTTCCACATCCCGACGGCTCAGCTCGTCTGGCGCCTCCGGAGCGCCGCCAGGATCGAGGACAAGCACGGCCGGGCCTTCGGGCACGCCATGGAGCAAGCGGTCCGCGAGCTGGCATGGACGATCAGCCCCCGCTCGGACCTCTCGTCGTTCCTGTCGGGGCGGCACTGGTTCCCCTGAGCGGGTGGACGGGGTGAGACGGCGCTCGCGTGACGCGTCGCCCTCCGGGCCGGCGCGGCGCTGGGTTCGGTGAGCCGATGGACGGCCTGTCGGTATCGAGCCCGACCCCATCGCCGGCCCCGGACGATCGTCCCGGTCGGGAGGCCGGCACGCGGAAGCGCGGCCGCGCGAGGAAGGCTCCTCCCCAGCTCCCGGCCACGCGTCCCGAGGATGGGGAGGAGATCCCGCGCGAGGGGCGCGTGGACCTGCTCGCCTGAGCCGCGTGGCCGTGCGCGTCGTGTCGTGAACGCCGTATCATCGCCCAGGCGATCGAGGAGGGAACGGTGCTGCTGACCGCGTTCGTCGTCTGCCAGCTCGCTCTGGACCTGGTGCTCGTGCTGCTGATCGCTGCGGTGGCGGCTCGACGCCGGGTCGCGCCCGCGCGCATGACCAGCTCGCCCCCGGGCTGGTACGAGGACTTCGTCCGCCTCGCCGAGGAACTCCTGACGGTCACCGAGCCGGTTCTCTCGGCCCTGGAAGCTCCAGTCACGGGGACTCCCTCCGACACGGATCGCCCCAGCTCCCGCACCACCGTCCCCGCGGACAGGACGCCGAGGAACAGGCACGGCGAGGCATTCGCGCTGCTCAGGGCCGGCGCCGCGCCGGACGTGGTCCTCCGGCGTGCCGAGCTCCGGCCCGGCGAGCTCGAGCTGATCCAGAGTCTCGTCGCCGCCGAGGCCAGCGCGGGGCAGCGCGAGTGAAGGCCCGCCCCCTCCCACGCTGGC
>CAZWXA010000065.1:0-6415 GCA_964637755.1 uncultured bacterium
TTCCCGCGGATGGTCAGGGTGAAGCAGCACTTCGCCGGCCCCGTGCTGCACGACGTGGCCGCGTCGGTCAGGGAGACGCTGGCCGCGCTGCCCTTGCAGATCCGGCCGGGCGAGACGGTGGCGGTCACCGCCGGGAGCCGAGGCGTCGTGAACATCGACGCCATCCTCCGGGCCACGGTGGATCATCTGAAAGCGCTCGGCGCTCGGCCGTTCATCTTCCCGGCCATGGGCAGTCACGGGGGCGGCACGGCCGAGGGCCAGCGCTCCGTGCTCGACCACTACGGCGTGACCGAGGCCGCGATGGGCTGCCCCATCCGGGCCACGATGGACGTCGTGCAGGTCGGAGAGGTCCTCTCGCTCCCGATCTGGCTCGACCGCCATGCCGCCGAGGCCGACTGGATCGGCGTCGTCAACCGCGTCAAGCCGCACACGGGCTTCACGGGCAGCATCGAGTCCGGCCTGTTCAAGATGATGACCATCGGGATGGGCAAGCACCGTGGCGCCGTCCAGGCCCACCGCGCCAACATCCGCCACGGCTACGAGGCGATGATCACGGCCCTCGGCCGCGAGATGCTCCGCCGGGCGCGGATCGCCTTCGGGCTCGGCATCGTCGAGAACGCCTACGACGAGACCGCGCAGGTCCAGGCGTTCCTGCCCGCGGACCTCGAGGCCGGCGAGCGCGAGCTGCTCCGGCGCGCGAAGGCGTGGATGGCGAAGCTCCCGTTCGACCCGATCGACCTCGTCATCGTGGACGAGATGGGCAAGGACATCTCGGGCTCCGGCATGGACACGAACATCATCGGGCGCCACTCGACCTTCTTCGAGCCGCCGTACACGAACCCGAAGGTCACCTTCGTCGTCGTCTGCGACCTGAGTGAGAACAGCTACGGCAACGCCACGGGCATCGGCAACGCCGACTTCACCACGCGCCGGGCGGCCGACAAGATCGACTGGGAGCCGACCTACATCAACGCCTTGACCGCCTGCTCGCCGGGCGGCGGCAAGCTGCCACCGGTCCTGGACACCGCCCGGGACGCGATCGCCGTGGCCCTGTCCTGCCTCGGCGTCGAGCGCGTCGAGGACATCCGCGTCGTCCGCGTCAAGAACACCCTCAGGCTCGCCGAGGTCGACGTGTCGGAGGCGTTCCTGCCCGAGCTCGCCCGGCGCGAGGACCTGAGTCTGCTCGGCGAGCCCGCGCCCCTGGAGTTCGACGCCGGTGGCGCCCTGCGGCCCTTCTGAGCGGCCCTCGCGTTCACAGGGTCGACACCCTCTCCGTCGACCCTCTCCTGGCCGCTAGCCGGCCCGGTACTTCTGCTCCGCGCCGGGGGCGAGCGCCATGCCGTGGCCGGGGCGCTCGGGGATGCGGAAGTGGCCGTCCTCGCAGCGCGGCATCTCGACGAAGAGGTCGGGCGGGGTCCAGTCGATGAACTCCACCAGGAAGCCGTTGCTGAGGGCGCCCACCACGTGCAGCGACAGTTCGTGCACGACGTGCGGCGACACCGCCACCTGGTGGGCGGCGGCGAGGTGGCCGATCTTGAGCGTCTCGCTGAACCCGTTGGCGCGGCAGACGTCGGGCATCAGGTAGCGCGCCGCCCGCCGCTCGATCAGCTCCCGGAACTCGAACCGCGTGTAGTTGTTCTCGCCGGTCGCGACGGGGATGCGGATGGCCGCGGCGACCTCGGCGCAGGCGGCGAGGTCGTCGGCCAGCACCGGCTCCTCGTACCAGACCAGGTCGAAGTCCTCCAGGACCCGGGCCAGCCGGATGTTGCCGAGGACATCCAGACGCTGGTTCACGTCGACCATCAGCCGGACGCCGTCGCCCACGGCCTTGCGCACGGTCTCGACGCGCTCGCGATTCACGCGGGGATCGGGGTGGTGGACCTTCAGCTTGTAGTAGCGGCACCCCATGCCGGCGTAGCGCTCGGCCTCGGCGACCAGGTCGTCGATCGAGTACTTCGGCCAGCCGCCGCTCCCGTAGGCGGGAACCCGATCGGTCACGGCGCCCCAGAGCTTGTAGAGCGGGAGGCCGGCGGCCTTGCCCGCGAGGTCCCAGAGGCCGATGTCGAGCCCGCTGAGCGCATACGCCGCGACGCCCTGGCGCTTGATGCCGCGGTCGGCGCGATACATCCGCTCCCACAGCCGCTCGACGAACAGCGGATCCTCGCCGATGAGGAGCGGGGCGAGCCGGGTTTCGAGATAGACGTGGATCGCCTCGGCCCCCCCGCCCCCGAAGGCCAGGCTGTAGCCGAGGCCGCTCAGGCCCTCGTCGGTGTGGATGCGGGCGACGATCAGCCGGTGCTCGGGAAACTCGAGCGCGATCGGCCGCGGCGTCGGGATGCGCAGGACGAAGCTCTCGATGCCGGTGATCTTCACGATCTGGCCCTCCCCGTCAGCCCCACACGCCGATCACGGATCCCCGTCGGAGTTCTGGATCCGGCACCTCGCCGCGGGACCGGGTCACACGCTGTCTTCGGGCGCGATCCCGTTGTCTCCTCGCCTCGGGGAACGGGAGGGGGGCCGGGCTCGGGGCGACGGCCGTGAGGCGACGCGCCCGCGTGACGCGCTGCCTACGCGTCGAACCGCCGCAGCACGCGGCCGGGACGGGCGCCGGTCTCACGCTCGACGATCTCGCCGTGCTCGATGACGGGCACCCCGTTGACCAGGCTGTGCGCGAGGCCCCGGGCGCGGGAGATGAACCGGGGCTCGCCCGCCGGCAGGTCGTGCACCCATTCCGCGGGCAGGGCCTCGATGGTGCGGGGGTCGAACACCATCACGTCGGCCCAGTAGCCCGGCGTGAGCCGACCCCGCTGCGGAATCCGGTAGGCCCGGGCGGGCTCTGACGTCAGCCGGCGCACGGCATCCTCCAGGGAGAGTCGCCGTCGCTCTCGCACCCACTTGCCCAGCAGCGTGCTCGAGTATCCCGCGTCGCAGAGCAGGGACAGATGCGCCCCGGCGTCGGACAGGGACACGAGCGTGTTCGGATGGCTGATCAGCTCGCCGACCGCCGTCTCGTCCGTGTTCATCAGGCCCGCGAGGAACTCCGTCCCGAGATCGTCGGCGAGCACGAGGTCGAGCCAGGCGTCGACGGCGTCCTGGCCCGTCTCTCCCGCGATCTCGCTGAGCGACTTCCCCACGAGCCGCTGGTGCTCCGGCTTCCCGGCTTTCAGCACGTGCACCAGATCCCAGCGACCACGGAACACGGCGTAACGACGGGCCGCGAGATCATCCTTCAAGGCCGCGCGGAAGGCGGGGTCTGCGAAGACGCGCGCCCACTCGGACTGCGGTCTCGAGCTGACGCGCCTCCAGGCCGGCATCCCCTCGAAGGGGTAGGGGTTGAACATGGTGAAGTCCATCGTCAGCGGCCGGCACGAGACCTGGGGGCGCACGTCCACACCCTCCCGGTGAAACGCCTCGGTGACGGCAAGCCGATCGCGGGTGTATTCCGGCCGGTCGTCCCGGTGGAAGAACGCGGCCCAGACGACCGGCCTCCCGGAGGCGCGATGGATGTCCCTCAGGTCGTCCATCGTGGTCGTGGACCCGACGGTGATCTCGAGCAGCCCGTGGCCGCTCTCGCCCATCGCCGCCGCCAGCGCCATCAGCTCCGCCAGGTCGGCGAAGCGGCTCGGCACGGGCAGGCCCCCGTCGCCGACGTGGGCCTCCGCCGTGGACGATCCGAGCCCGATGGCGCCGGCCGCCATGGCGTCGCGTACCAGGCCGCACATCTGCGCCACTTCCGCGTCCGAGGCCGCGCGTTGCTGGGACGCCGCGCCCACCACCCACTGCCGCACGGCAGAATGGCCGAGCAGCACCGCCACGTTCAGACTCGGATTGCGGCGCTCCAGGTGGTCCAGGTACTGTGGAAAGGTCTCGAAGCCCCAGGTGATGCCCGCCTGCATGGCCTTGAACGACATGCCCTCGACCTTCACCAGCGTGCGCAGCGTGGTCTCGCGATCCTCCGGCCGGCAGGGCGCGATCGCGAAGCCGCAGTTGCCGATGACCGTCGTCGTCACACCGTGCCAGATGCTGCTGGTCGCGTACGGGTCCCACGTGTACTGGGCGTCGTAGTGGGTGTGGACATCGATGACGCCGGGGCAGACCACCAGTCCCGACGCATCGATCTCGCGCCGGCCGCGCTCGCTCACCATCCCCACCTGCGCGATCTTCCCGCCGGCGATGGCCAGGTCGCCCGCGAACCGCGGACCGCCGCTGCCGTCGACGAGCGTTCCTCCGCGAATCACCAGGTCCACCATGGGCGCCGTTATCCGGGCAGCATCCGCAGGAGCGGGTCCAGGTTCTTCGGATCAGGTCTGAGGGTGCCCACGCCGTGGCTGTGCACCACCTCGACGACCGCGTCGTTGAAAGGCGTCTTGACGCCGACCCGGCGCCCCTGCTCGGAGACGTAGCCGTTGAGGTAGTCGACCTCGGTCCGGCGGCCTTTCAACACGTCCTGGAGAAAGGACGGGCGCCCCCCGCTCCGCCGCTTCGCCTCGGCCACCATGCTGGCCTCGACCTCCTCGAGGCCGATCCCGTCGGCGGCGTCGACCATCCGCTGCGCGGGGACGCCGTACATCGGCTCGACCTCGTGGCCGCACGCCCGGCCGACCTTGATCACCTCGGCCGCGATCTGGATGGCAATCCGCCGGGGCCCCAGCTCGCTCCGGATCTCGGCGGACCCGAGCCCGCTCAGGCCGGCCAGCGGGTTCGCCATGCAGTTGACCGCGAGCTTTGACCAGCGCTCGCCCCACAGATTCGTGGTCACCTTCGACGGCGCGACAGCGTTCATGATCTCGGCGAGGTCGCGCGCCCGCTGCGAGTCCGAGCCGTCCAGCTCGCCGATCTTGAAGCCGATCAGGCCGGTGTCGGTGCGGATCGCGTGGCCCGGGTCGTACAGCGCGGCGCTGATCGTGATCACGCAGCCGAGTGTCCGCTCTCGCCCCGCGACCGCCGCCACCCGCTCGTCGTTGACCCCGTTCTGGAAGTCGACCACGATGCCGGCCGGCTTCGCGAGATAGGTCGTCCCCAGCGCGGTCGCCCACTCCGTGTCATACGACTTCACTGCCACGAAGAGGGCATCGAACGCCTCGCGGACGCCCTGGGCCTCGTGGAGATGGCGCGCCTTCACCGGAATGCAGTGCTCCCCGCACGTGCCGCTCAGGCGAAGCCCGTGAGTCTTCATCGCCTCGACGTGCTCCGGCCACTGGTCGACGAGCGTCACGTCCCGCCCCGCCTTCGTGAGCATCCCGCCGACCACGCACCCGATGGCCCCCGCGCCGACGATCCCGATCCTCATGCTCGTTGCGCCCCTTTTCTCGATCCCATACACGGTGGCAGGCGGCGACCGCCGCCCCTCCGGCTGGCTCCCGACTCGCGGACTATATCACGCTCGCCGACTCCGCCGGTCGAGGCGGCGCACCCCGCAACGGCTCCCCGGTCTCGAGACGGGACGCAACGTCAGGCGTTCGCAGCAGTGCTGCGGGCCGGCCCAGCCGGCCGTCTCGGGGGCGCCGGATTTCGCCACGTGCCAGCCCGACCATCGCCTCCAGAGCAGGCAAGGGTGGCGGATTCGAGCGATGGCGTGTCTCCGGCGCGATCGACCGCCGAAGCAAGGTCCAGGAGCACGCGAGGCAACGAAGAGCTGGCGGCCATGCGCGCCGGCCGGGGGCCACGGCACTCGATCGGTTCGTGGCCGCGTTGGCAGAGCTGCCGAGCGTGCAGCGCGCCCCGAAGGCGACGGGCTCGAGCGGGGGCGAAGCCCGCGTCCACCGCGACCCGCGGGCTAGCCGAGGTGCTCGCGGAAGAAGGCGATGGTCCGCTCTCGCGCCTGCTCGTGGCTGGGCTTGTGGAAGCTCGCGCGCTCGTCGCAGCTGAAGCCGTGGCCGGCCGGGTAGATGTGCACGGGCAGGCCCGGGTGCGCCGCGCGGATCTTGGCCCAGTGATCGGGCGGGATCGAGGCATCCGTCTCGCCGAAGTGGAGCATGGTCGGGCACCGGGGCTGCTCGGTGGCCGCATCCGCGATGCCGCCGCCGTAGTAGCCGACCGCGGCGGCCACGCCATCGATCCGGGTGGCGGCCAGCCAGGTCATCGTCCCGCCCATGCAGTAGCCGACGACGCCGATCCTGAGGCCGGTCTTCTCGAGCTCGTTCACGGCGGCCCGCACGTCCATCACCATCGTGTCCCAGCCGAGCTTCTGCCGCACCGCGCGGCCGCGCTCGATGTCGGCCTGCGCGTAGCCCGTCTCGAAGCCGGGCTCGACGCGGTCAAACAGCGCGGGCGCCAGCGACACGTAGCCGTCAACGGCGAAGCCGTCCGTCACGTTGCGGATATGGTGGTTGACCCCGAAGATCTCCTGCACGACCACCAGCGCGCCGCGCGGCGTGCCCGCCGGCGTCGCCCGGTACGCGGGGAAACGGTGTCC
>CAZWXA010000065.1:6515-9291 GCA_964637755.1 uncultured bacterium
AGCCCTCGACGCGGCCCTGCGAGGGGGGTGTCCAGTCGGCCATCGGCGGCGCTCCTCTCCTGGCGCTCGGTTCCCCCAGCCCCCGAAACTAGACGGAAGCGGCCATCGCGTCAAGCGACGGGCTCTCCCCTCTCTTCCCCGGCAGGTCACGGCAGCGGCCTTCGCGATGCAGCTCCGGGTGGGCCGACAGCCGCACGCGCGGCTACCCGGTGAGCAGGCGGTAGGCGAGACCGGCGGCGGCGCCCCCGAGCACCAGCCAGGCCGAGTTGACCCGGAACCGGATGAGTGCCACCGCGGCGGCCAGCGCCAGTGCCGCCGTGAGCCAGTCCACGATCGCCGCCCGCGCGAGCTGTGCGGTGACGGCCGCCATGAGCCCGAGCGCGGCGACGTTCACGCCGTCGAGGAGCGCGCCCGTCCACGGCGAGCGGCGGAGCCGCGGGATCAGCGGGTGGCTCAGCGCAACGAAGACGAACGACGGGAGGAAGATGCCCACGGTAGCCAAGACGGCGCCCGACCAGCCGCCGACCAGGTAGCCGACGAACGTCGCCGTCGTGAAGACCGGGCCGGGGGTGAACTGGCCGACCGCGACGCTGTCGAGGAGCTGGCGGTCGGTGAGCCAGCCGAGCCGGGTCACGAGGTCCGTGCGCAGGAAGGCGAGGAGCACATAGCCGCTGCCGTAGAGGATGCTGCCGATCTTCAGGAAGACCAGGAAGAGCCGCGAGAGGTCCGCCGCCATGGCGGACCCGGCCAGGACGGCGGCGAGAGCGGGCCGCGGCAGGAGGGGAACCAGGGCCATGGCCGCGAATCCCCCCCGCCCGCGAGCGGGCAGGTTCCGCACGAGCGCAACCGCGATCCCGCCGCCGAAGAGGAGCGCCACCTCGTTGTACCCGGCCAGGGAAAGCAGGAGCACGGCCACGCCGATGCCGGCCAGCAGTGGCCCCCGGACCGCAGTCCGCACCAGCACCCACATCGCCTGGGCCACCACGGCGATGATGACGGGCTTGATGCCGTAGAGAACCCAGGCGGCGGCGGGCAGCCTGCCGAAGCGGACATACGCCCAGGCGATGGCCAGCACGATCAGCGTGGCAGGCAGGATGAAGCACGCCCCGCCGGCGACGAGCCCGGGCCAGCCGGCCCGGACGTAGCCGAGGTGGATCGTCATCTCGGTCGAGTTCGGACCGGGGATCAGGTTCGTCATCCCGAGCAGGTCGAGGAACCGCTCGTCGCTCACCCATTTCCGCCGCCGCACGACCTCGTCCCGCATGAGCGCGATGTGCGCGGCGGGGCCGCCGAAGGCGATCACGCCGAGCTTGAGGAAGACGAGAGCCACCTCGCGGACCGCGCCGCGAGACGGCTCCACCGGCCCGGTCGGGGTGCCCTCGCTCACCGCCGCCTGCCTGGTTCCGGATGACTGCCGCGCGCCGCCCCGGACCGGCACGATCGGCGGCACGCTGCTATCTCGGCGCGGGCGCGAAGGCCTGCGGGGCGAGTACGGGCTCTGCGGCGAAGTCGCTCGGCAACTCCCCGGTCAGGCATTCCAGGAAGGCGACCAGGTCGCCTGACAGGCGTTCCGATGTTCTTTCCCGATTTCGATATCGCAGTTCGATATCAAGCAGCCTACGCGGCGCTCCTCCCGACGTCAACGCGAGCGCCGGCGGCGCGAGGCTTGACAGCCCGCCCGGCGTGGCTCAGATTCGCGTCGAGGACCCATCTGGGATGTATCGTGACCGCTGCTCCGCCGGCCTCGCCCTCGCGTTGCTCATGCTCCTCCTGGCGCCGGCCCCCTCCGTGCGGGCGGGAGAGCCGGACCGCGACATCGTCGAGACGCTCCGCGCGGCGGGCACCTTCAGCACCCTCATCGGCGCCCTCGAGGGAGCCGACCTCGCGCAGCTCCTCGAGCAGCCGGGCCCGTTCACCCTCCTCGCGCCGACGGACGAGGCGTTCACCAAGCTGTCCGCCCGCGAGTTCGGCGCGCTGCTGGGCGATCCGAAGCGGCTGGTCGCCGTCCTGAGCCGTCTCATCTTCGCCGAGAAAATCACGTCCTACGACCTGGCGCGGCGCACGACGATCGTGCCTCTCCGGGGCGAGATCGTGCGGATCGCCTTCGGGACCTACGGCATCAAGCTCGACGAGGCCTCCGTCATTCGCTGGGATCTCGCCGCCTCGAACGGGGTGATCCACATCATCGACACGGTGCTGCCGCTCCGGTAGCGCCCGGCGTTCGCGACGCGGGCGAGGAGAGAGCCAGGTGGGGGAACCTGCACGTTCTGACCCTGATCGGAAGATGACCGGCGGCTGGGGGGGGGCGGGGCAACGGGTGACGCGGCGAGCGGGGCGGGTCAACTGGGGCCTCGCCTCGCGGCGGTCGCCGCTCTCCGGGCCGCGCCTCGCGCGAGTATTTTCCGATTGGGGTCTAGACCCGGAGACCGAGATACGCCTGCCGCACGCGGGCGTCGTGCAGGAGCTCGGGGCCGGCGCCGGACATCACGATGCGCCCGTTCTCCAGCACGTAGCCGTGCTGCGAGATCTTGAGCGATACCGCGACGTTCTGCTCGACCAGCAGGATGGTGAGCCCCTGGCGGTTGAGGGCGCGGATGGTGCGCAGGACGTCCTGCACCACGGCCGGTGCCAGGCCGAGCGAAGGCTCGTCGAACATGATCAGATCGGGCTGCCCCATCAGGCAGCGGCCGATCGCGAGCATCTGCTGCTCGCCCCCGGACATCGTGCCGGCGTGCTGCCTCCGGCGCTCGCCGCGGGGTCGTACGGGATCGTGTCG
>CAZWXA010000065.1:9316-13652 GCA_964637755.1 uncultured bacterium
CAGCGCGAACACCTCCTCCATTGTCTGTCTCGTCCTCGTGCGCGCGCGCGGCAGCATCGCGCCCATCTCGAGATTCTCGGCCACCGTGAGAGAGGGGAACAGGTGCCGGCCCTCCGCGACCTGGCCGAGGCCGAGGTTGGAGGTCTGGTGCGGCGCGAGCCCGGTGACGTCGCGGCCCCGGAACACGATCCGCCCCGCCCGCGCCCTCTCGATGCCCGCGATGGTGCGAATGAGCGAGGACTTGCCCGCTCCGTTGGCGCCCACGATGGCGACGATCTCGCCGCCGGGGACGTCGAGGGAGACTCCCTCCAGCGCCGGCGCGTCGCCGTAGTAGAGGTCGAGGTCGCGCACCTCGAGCATCGCTAGACCTCCGTGTCCTCGCCCAGGTAGCACTCGAGCACGGCCGCGTCGCGCACGACCTCGGCCGGGGTGCCGCGCGCGATCACCTCGCCGTGGTGGAGCACCACCACGCGCGTGGCGAGCGCCATCACCGCGCGCATCACGTGCTCGATGAGGAGGACGGTGAAACCGTCCTCCCGGTTGATCTCCCGGAACACCTCGACCATCGCGTCGCACTCGGTGGGCCGCAGGCCCGCCATCACCTCGTCGAGCAGCAGCACTGGTCATCTCGGCCTTCGGGTTGACCCAGGGGTTGTTCGTGATGCAGTAGTCGGCGTGCTTGCCGAGCACCCTGGCGAACTGCTCCTCGTAGAGCCCGGGCGAGCCCGGGCTGATCAGCCCCATAGGGTGCCAGCGCTGCTTGATCATCTCGCGGCGCAGGATGATGGCGTCGTTCAGCCGGCACACCAGCAGCAGGAAGTCGGCGCCGGCGGCCTTGGCCTTCGACACCTCCACGGTGAGGTCCTTCGCCGCGGGGTCGTACGGGATCGTGTCGACGATCTTGAACGGGAGGCCGAGGCGCGGCAGGAGCGCGTCGATCGCCCTGGCGTTGGCCTGGCCGAAGGTGTCGTTGACGTGCATGAACACCGCGGTGCGCGGCGCGGTGCCGGTCGCGCGGAAGAGCTCCCGGATCAACGACAGACCGTTGGTGACCAGCTCCGGCGCGGTCGGGAAGTCCCTGAACACGAACTGGTAGCCCTGCTCGGTGATCTGCGGCGCCGCCGCGATGTTGACGACGAGCGGCACCCCGCGCTGCTCGGCGACCTGGGCGATGGCCGCCGTCTGGCCGGAGTCGAACGCGCCGACCAGCACGTGCGCGCCCTCCTGGATCAGGCGCTCGGCACGGGTGCGGGCGGCATCCACGCTGGACTCGGTATCGCCGTTCATCAGCTCGACGTCCACCCCGAGCCGGTCCTTGATGACGGCGGGAGCGAGGTCGGCGCCCCTCTGGCACGACTGGCCGATCAACCCCTGCACCCCGGAGCGCGGCAGCAGCACGCCGACCTTGAGCCTGGCGCCCTGGGCGCGCGCGATGCCGAACGGCGCGAGGGTGGCGACACCGGCGGCGATGGCCTGGGTGAACTGCCGGCGGTTCATGCCGTGTCTCATGACGCCGCCTCGGTGTCGGCGGGAGTCTTCGCCCGGGCACCGCGCGGCCGGCGCGGCGGCCAGGCCGGCCCAGGTGTGGCAAGGATTCTTATAGGTCATCGGCAGCCTTCCGGTCAACGCCGGAGCCGCCGTCCGCCTGCGACCGGGGGCGGGTGATTCGGCCGCGGCCACCTCGGGCGCGAAACGGGTGCGCATGGAGAAGGGAATCCTGCGCGAGGAGCCGGGATGCGGAGAACGGGGCGATTCTGAGAGGCGATGGGGGGCCAATACAGGCCGAGTCGGACCCCGCTCCTGTAAAATCTCCCTCATGCCCTCAGACGCCGCCCATCGGAAGCTCGAGATCGTGACCGATGTCCCGGACAGAGCGATGGTCATCTTCGCCCACCCCGACGACGCGGAGATCGGCTCCGGCGGAGTGGTGGCCCGGTGGGTGGCCGCAGGCTGCGAGGTCACGTACGTGCTGTGCACCAACGGCCACGCCGGCACCGCCGACCGGTCGCTGACGCCGGCCGAGCTCGTGAAGAGACGGGCGGACGAGCAGCACGCCGCCGCGGACTTCATGGGCGTCACGCACGTCGTCATGCTCGGCTATCCGGACGGCGAGCTCGAAGACACCCGTGAGCTGCTGGGCGACGTCGTGCGCGCGATCCGTCAGTACCGGCCGCACACGGTCTTCGTCCACGACCCCTATCGGATAAAGGGGTTCCAGCATCGCGACCACCGCAAGGCGGGCATGGTGACGACGGACGCCGTCTATCCGTTCGCCCGCGACCACCTGCACTTCCCCGAGCACATCACGACGGACGGGCTCGAGCCGCACAAGGTGCGGGAGCTCTGGTACTGGGGCATGGACGAGCCCGACGTCATCGTCGACGTCACGGACTCCATCGACCGGCAAATCGCCGCCCTCGCCCGCCACGAGAGCCAGCTGTCCGGCTTCAACGTGTCGGCAGGGGAGACGATCGGGCAGCGGCTGAAGCGACACTCGGCCGAGCTGGCGGACGGGTATGGCTTCGGGTACGGCGCGGTGTTCCGGCGCCTGATCGCGCGGAGCTAGCCGCCCAAGGGCTCGGGCCGGCTCGACCTCAGCCCGAGCCCTCCGCGAGGCCTGAGCCCTCGGCGAAGAATGTCCGCACGATCCGGAGGAACTCGTCCGGCTGGTCGTGGTGGAGCCAGTGACCGGCGCCGTCGAGGCCGACGACGGTGGCGTTGCGGAAGTGCGCGGCGCGCCCGTCGTCGGCCGGATTGCCGGCCCAGCTCTCCTTGCCGTACAGGATCAGCGTGGGGCAGATGATCCGCCTCCACAGGAACTGGATGTCGCGGCCCGACATGTCGTAGGGCGGCCATGCCCGCACGTAGTTGTCGAACTTCCAGGAGTACGTGCCGTCCTCGTTCTGATTGGCGCCGTGTACCGTGAGGTGCCGGGCCTGCTCGGCGGTGAGGTGGGGGTTCTCCTCCTGCATCCGCCGGAGCGCGTCCTCGATCGAGGGGTAGCGCCGCGGGAGCCGTCCGGCCAGCCCGCGCTGCTCGCGAATCCACTCGTCCATCCGCTCGGTGATCGTCTTGGCGGCGCGCTCGGCCAGCCTGGCCGGCGAGGGCCCGAGGCCTTCGATGGCGACCAGCCGGGCCACGGTCTCCGGGTAGATTCCGGCGTAACGGAGCGCGACGTTGCCGCCGAGGGAGTGGCCGATGATCGTCACCGGCGCCAGGCTCTGCTGGTGGACGAGCTGCGCGAGGTCGTAGACATAGCCCGCCATCGTGTAGCTGCCGTCGGTGGACCACTGGCTGTCGCCGTGCCCACGGAGATCGGGGGCGATGACGTGCCAGTCCGCGCGGAGCCCCGCTGCCACCCGGTCCCAGTTGCGGCAGTGGTCGCGCCCGCCGTGGACCAGCAGCATCGGCGGCTTCGCCCGACGGCCCCAGTCGACGTAGTGGAGCCGCAACCGCTGGGAGAAGAACGTGTGAGACGTCGGGCCCGGGCTCGGATCGGCCATCGCTGGCCTCGTATGCTAGCACTCCGGCCGCCACGCCCGCGGCTTGACGGGGCCCCGTTGCCGGCGCATCATCCGCCCGGCGGACCTGGCAATTCAACGAGGACGCCACCGGAGGCGCCGACATGCAGGAGAACGGAATCACGGACGCCCGGAAGCTTCGCTCCCGCCTGAATCACCCGATCGTCGACGCCGACGGGCACTGGCTCGAGTACGCGCCGATCATGCGCGAGGGATTCCGGCGGCCACTTCGCCTCCGCCGGCCGCGCGGTGGCGAAGGCGCTCTTCCTCGGCGGCGTCACCCGCCGCTTCCCCGACCTGAATTTCGCCTTCCTCGAAGGCGGCGTCGGCTGGGCCTGCATGCTCTACGCGGATCTCGTCGGGCACTGGCAGAAGCGCAACCGGCAGGCGATCGAGAGCACGAACCCGCACAGGCTGGACCGCGCGGCCCTGCTGAAGCTCGCGGAGCAGTACGGCCGCGGCGCGGTGGTGGAGGCGGGACGCCGCGGCGACGGTCTGGGCGGCGACTCGAACTCGAAGCTGACCGGCGGCGTCGAGGACCTCGACGACTACTTCCGCTGCAAGATCACGCGCAAGGAGGACATCCGCGATCTCTTCGTCCCGCGCTTCTACTTCGGCTGCGAGGCCGACGATCCCGTCAACACGTGGGCGTTCAACCGCCGCGCGAACCCGATGGGCGCCCGCCTCAACGCGCTCTTCAGCTCGGACGTCGGGCACTTCGACGTCCCGGACATGGCCGAGGTCGTCCCCGAGGCCTACGAGCTGGTCGAGCACGGCCTCATCGACGACGACGACTTCCGCGACTTCATGTTCAC
>CAZWXA010000066.1:0-1950 GCA_964637755.1 uncultured bacterium
GGAGCGCATCACCTCGACCCTCAAGGGCTCCATCACCTCGGTGCAGGCGATCTACGTGCCCGCCGACGACATCACCGATCCGGCTCCCGCCACGGCCTTCGCGCACCTGGACGCGACCACCGTGCTCTCGCGCCAGATCGCCGAGCTGGGCATCTATCCGGCCGTCGACCCGCTCGCGTCGACCTCGCGCATCCTCGACCCGAACATCCTGGGGATCGAGCACTACTCGACGGCCCGCGCCGTCCAGTCGATCCTCCAGCGCTACAAGGACCTGCAGGACATCATCGCGATCCTGGGGATGGAGGAGCTGTCCGACGAGGACAAGCTCATCGTGACGCGCGCCCGCAAGATCCAGCGGTTCCTCTCGCAGCCCTTCTCCGTGGCCGAGGTCTTCACCGGGCAGCCCGGACGGTACGTCAAGCTCGCCGACACGATCCGGAGCTTCCGGGAGATCGTCGACGGCAAGCACGACGACCTGCCCGAGCAGGCGTTCTACATGATCGGGTCGATCGACGAGGCCATCGAGAAGGCCAAGGCGCTCCACGAGATGGCGTAGCCGCCATGCCGCTCCAGTTCGAGCTGGCCACCCCGACGCGCCTCCTCGTCTCCGAGGAGGTGGACGAGGTCGTGGCGCCCGGGATCGAGGGGTACTTCGGGGTGCTTCCGGGTCACGCCGCCTTCCTGACGACGCTCGGCGTCGGTGAGCTGATGTATCGCCAGGGCCGGCAGGAGCGCCACCTCGCCGTGAGCGGCGGGTTCGCCGAGGTCCGGAACGACAAGGTGATCGTGCTCGCCGACACCGCCGAGCGGCCCGGGGAGATCAATCGCGAGCGGGCGGAGCGGTCCCGCCAGCGCGCCGAGCAGCGGCTGGCCGGCCGCTCGCAGGACGAGATCGACTACGCCCGGGCCAGCGCCGCCCTCGCCCGCGCGCTCGTACGCCTGCAGGTTTCCTCGCGCGGCACCTGACCGCGGGCCGGGGACAGCGCGTCGCCGCCCCGCTGGCGCCGGGCGAGGTCTGGCTGGTGCCGTATACTGCGCCAATCAATCTCGCGGAGGACGAGGATGCCGCCAGCCGCGCTGTCGATCATCAAGGACGAGCACCGATCGCTGGTCGCGGTCCTCCAGGCGCTGCAGCACCTGGTGCGCGAGGTTCGCGACCGCGGGCTCGAGCCGGATTTCGACCTCTTCTCGCTCATCCTCGACTACGTCGATGTCTTCCCGGACCGGTTCCACCACCCCAAGGAGGATCAGTACCTGTTCAGGACCTTGCGCGAGCGGACGCCCCAGGCGAGGGCCGTGCTCGACGAGCTCGAGGCCGAGCACGGCCGGGGCGCCGCCCTCATCCGCGACCTTCGCCACGCGCTGGCGAGCTACCGGGTGGGCGGCCCCGCCGGGCTCGGCGCCTTCGCATCCGCCGTCGAGGCGTACGCGGACTTCCACTGGAAGCACATGCGCAAGGAAGAGGACGTCGTGATGCCGCTGGCCGAGCAGGTGCTCACCGCGGCCGACTGGCAGGCGATCGACGAGGCGTTCCGCGCCAACGAGGATCCGCTCTTCGGCGCCAGGCCGCGGGCCGAGTTCGCCCGGCTGTTCCAGCTCATCGTGAACCTCGCCCCCGCGCCCACCGGCGTCGGACCCCGCTGGGGCCAGGCTGCCTCCGCGAGGCGTGATCCCCAGGGCTGACCCTCGACCCTTGCCCTCCCGGTCACGGAGCCTCGTAATCCCCGGGCAGCCGGCGTCTGCCGAACGTCGGCTCGGGATGCGGAAAGGGCGGGAGCTGCCAGGAGCCGGTGCTCGGCGGCTTCACGTCACGGTCGACGAGCACCTCGAGCACGTACGGCCGTCCCGCCTTGATGGCGTGGTCGATGGCGCCGGGCAGGTCGCCCGCGCGCTCGATCCGGATCCCCTCGACGCCGCAGGCCCGCGCGAGGGCCACGAAGTCCGGATTGT
>CAZWXA010000066.1:2050-9343 GCA_964637755.1 uncultured bacterium
GAGATCGATGGCCGCTCGCACCGTCTCCGGGTCCCCGCCGCTTCTCGAGCTGACCCCCAGCCGCCACTCGCCCGGCTCGGGCACGTCGGCGTCCGCCGTCTCCTTGAACACGTTGAAGGGGACGTCGATGTTCACCGGGCCCGGGCGCCCGGCGAGCATGGTGGCGAAGGCCTGCCGCAGGGCGGTGGGCAGCATGTCCGCGCGCGTGGGCTGCCAGCTCCGCTTGACGTAGGGCTTGATGACGGACGGGAAATCCGCCTGGAAGTGGCGGTACGTCTCCTGGAACGGGGCGCGGTTGAACTGGGAGGTCGGCACGTTCGCCGTGATCGCGAGGAACGCCGAGGAGTCCATGAATGCGCAGGCGAGGGCGATCGGGATGTTGCAGGACCCCGGCCCGCAGGAGGTGAGCGTGGCGACGGGACGGTGCGTCACGCGGAAGTAGGCGTCGGCCATGTGGCCGGCAGTCTGCTCGTGACGGGTCGAGATGGTCTTGATCGCATCCGTCCGATCGTAGGCGGCGTCGAGCAGGCCGACGGTGCCGTGGCCGCAGACGCCGAGAAGGTACGGGACCTTTTCCCGCACGAGGTACTCGATGATCATCTCGCCGCCGCTCGGCATCGGCTCCTCCTGGCCGAGCAGGGTCGGCCCGCGCTCACGCAATCGTACTACGGCATGCCCCTTCTCGAATTGCCCACTCCGGTAGGCAGCGATGCCCGCCCGGCGCGGCATGGGCGCCCCGAAGCTCGGCGTATCTCCCCGCTATCTCGTGCGGGTCCGCTGGCACGTCGATTGCGCCTCGTAGCCGGGCATGATCACTCTTCTGATCGCAGACGACGAGCCGCACATCGTGTCCCTGGTCCGGGAGACCCTGGAGGACGACCGCATCCGTGTCCTCGAGGCCTCGGACGGCGAGGAGGCGCTCCAGCTCGCCCGGGCCGAGCACCCCGACATCGTCCTGCTCGACGTTCACATGCCAGGGCTCGACGGGCTCGAAGTCTGTCGCCGGCTCCGGGACGATCGCCGGTTCGACCAGACGAGAATCGTCATGCTCACGGCCGCGGCGCAAGCCGCGGACGAGGCGCGCGGGCGGGCGGCTGGCGCCGACCACTACTTCACGAAGCCCTTTTCGCCGATCCGGCTCCTCTCGCTGGTCGAATCCCTTGCCTCGGGGAGCGTGGCATGGATTTCCAGATAGGCGGCGGCGCGGACCTGGCGGTCGAGTACCGGCGACTCCAGGCGTCGTATCAGCAGTCGCTCGTCTACGCCCGCGAGGTCAGGCACCTCTACACCCGCCTCCAGCGGGCCAGCCTGCAAGGGCTTCAGGGGCTGGCGAACGCGCTCGAGGCGAAGGACCCGTACACCCACGGCCACTCCGAGCGTGTCGGCGAATGGGCCCGGCGGACGGCACTCACGCTGGGGTGGGAGGCGCAGGACGCCGACGTGGTCGGCCAGGCCGGCGTGCTGCACGACATCGGCAAGATCGGCGTGCCGGAGACCGTCCTGCGAAAGCCCGGCCCCCTGTCGGCCGACGAGTGGACGGTCATGCGAGGGCACCCGCTCGTCGGCGCCCAGATCGTCGCGCCGTTCGACTTCTTCGCCGAGGGCGCCGAGATCATCCGCCGACACCACGAGCGGTGCGACGGCAGCGGCTATCCGGACGGGCTCGCGGGCGTCGACATCCCGCTCGGGGCGCGGATCGTCGCGGTGGCCGACGTGTTCGACGCGTTGACCTCGGAGCGGTCCTATCGTCCGGCGCTTGCGGCTTGCGAGGCGGCGCTCGAGCTGCGCCGTCAGGCCGGCCGCGCCCTCGACGCGCGCGTGGTCGAGGTGTTCCTTGCCGCTCGACATACCGCGTGATTCCTCCGCCACCCTCCCGCCGGGCTGGCTCGCGCTCCCCGCCCGGAGCGTGGCGGCGCTGGGCGGCGCGCTCGCCGTGGTGGCGGCGGCTTCACATCTCGGCGTGGTGGACCAGCACCTGGTCCGCATCGCCGGCGTGCCGGCCGCCCATGGGGCGTTGCTCACGATGGCGCTCGCGGGCGCCGACCCGCGCTGGAAGCGGCACGCCGGGGTCCTGATCGCGCTGCTGGCCGTCGCGGCGGCCGCCGCGCAGTGGAGCCCGTGGGGTGCCCTTGTGTACGTGGCGGTCCCGCTCGTCCTGGCGCGAATCGCGGCTCGGCAGGCGCGCCTCGCGGTGGTCGGGCTCTGCCTGCCGGCCTCGTGGCCCCTCACGATCCTCGGCGCCGCAGCGGGCGCGCTTCTTGGTGCGCACCTGCTCTTGTCGGCGAGCCGCACCCTGGGGTACGAGGTGCGCGTCGCGTCGCTCGGCGGATATCTCGCCGCCGTTGCGTACGACCTCGGCGCGAACGTCCCCTCGGCCGAGTGCTTCTTCCGTGGCGTGCTGTTCAACCGCGCTCAGCGCTCCTGGTCGTTCGGCGCGGCGGCCGCGGTTGCCACCGGCGCCTACCTCCTGCGATACCTCGCGGACCCGGCGCTTCCGCGGTCGGCGGAGACGATCGCCGGGGCGATGTTCTACCTGACGCTGCTCAGCCTGGCGAGCTGCGGGCTCTTCTGGCGGTCGGGGAGCGTCCTGCCCGGCGGGCTCGCGGCGCTCGGATTCTTCGTCTTCTATCGCGCCCTCCACGGATGGTGGTGACGGCCGGCGCGCTACTGGGCCGATCCGCAGCGGACTGGGCCGGCCCGCTGGCGGCGGTCGTGGTCACGACGGCCGCCGTCGTCTGGCAGGACGCGGGGCCGGCAACGCCCGTCCGCCACCTCTACCTCGTTCCGGTCGTCTGGGCCGCGCTTCGCTTCGGCCTCGGGGGCGGCCTCGGCACGGCGGCCGTCGCCATCCTGCTCGCGGCCCCGTTCCTCCTCGGTGCGATCGAGACCTGGGGCCTCGACCAGAATGCGGTGGAGGGATTCGTGACGCTCGGGCTCCTGCCCGTCGTGGGCGGGCTCGCGGGATCGCTCGCCGATCGCGCGCGGCGCCAGCTCGAACGCTACGAGACGGCGCTCGCGCTTCAGCGCTCTCTCGGGTCGGGCCGTCCGCTGGCCGAAGGCCTCGGCCTGGTCAACGACGCGCTGCGCCGGCTGTTCGGCGCCGAGGAGGTCGAGGTGGTGGTGGTGCTCGAGGACGGCAGGTGGGTGGGCGCACGCGGCCCGCGCCCGCTCGCGCCCGGCAGCACTGGCGCATGGGTCGCGGAGCACCGGCGGGCACGCTATCTTCGCGATGCGCCGGGCGCCGCGGTTCCGGGCCGCCCGCGCCGGGCCGCGGTCGTTCCCCTCGCCGCGGGCGGAGCTGTCGTGGGCGTCGCGGGCGCCGGACGCGCCGCCGGGTTCTCGCGGGATGACCGTGCCGCGCTGTCGGCGCTGGGCGTGCAGATCGCGCTCGCCCTCGAGAACGCCCGCCTGGAGGCCGAGCTCGAGTCGAAGGTGGCGGCGGCCGCCCGCCGGCTCGGCGAGCTGGACCGCGCGAAGTCCGAGCTCGTCTCCATCGCCTCCCACGAGCTTCGAACCCCGCTCACGTCGCTCCGCGGCTACAGCGAGCTGCTCCTCACCCGGCAGTACGGCCCGGACGAGTCGCGGAGGTTCCTCACGGTGATTCACTCCGAAGCGGAGCGGCTCGGGCGGATGCTCGACAACCTCCTCGATCTCGCCCGGATCGAGCGCGGCCAGAGCCAGGAGCTCGATCCGGTTCCCGTGGCGGCGCGCCCGCTGCTCGAGGCGCAGGTCGAATCCTTCCAGGCGCAGGGAATCGCGCGCGGCTTTCGCGTGCTGGCCGCAGACGAGCTGCCTCCGCTCCTCGTCGATCGGGATGCCGTGGACCGGATCCTGACGAATCTCCTGTCCAACGCGGTGAAGTACTCGCCGGCGGGCAGCGAGATCCGCCTCGTCGCGACGCCACGGCCCGGCGGGTTCGCGGACATCGCCGTCGAGGACGACGGGGTCGGCATCCCCCAGGACGCGCTGCCGCTCGTCTTCGACCGCTACTATCGCGTGACGCGGCCCGGCGGCGTGCGCGGGCTCGGCCTCGGCCTCGCGCTGGTGAAGTCGCTGGTGGAATCGAACGGGGGCGCGATCCGGGTCGAGAGCACGCTCGGGGTCGGCAGCCGCTTCACCGTGACACTCCCGTGCGCGCCGGCCCCGCCCCGGGAGCCCGCCGCTGACGGCTGAGCGCCCGCGGTCCCGCGCGCTGGTGGCGGGTATGGGTCAGAGCCGCTCCCCTGGCGGCGCGTTCCTTGACACGACCCGTGGGCGGCGATAGTGTGAGCCGCGTATGTCTCGACGGGTTGAGGTCGCAGGCCGTCTCGCCGCCGCCGTCCTGAAACGGCTCACCATCAAGAAGTACATCGACGTCAAGGACGAGGCCGCCGCGCGCGCGGGCGCCCAGAAGGTCATCCTGGAGAATCTCCAGGCGGAGGAGCGTCTGGATGCCGAGGCCCGGCAGCTGCTGCTCGACCATGCGAGGGAAATCCGCGAGTCGTCGGCAGACTACCGCCAACTGCTCGGCAAGGTGAAGGAGAAGCTCGCGCGGGACCGCGGGTTCATCCTCTGATGCGGATGAGCCGGGAGCGCCTCTTCCATCTGGCGGACCTGGTCATCAAGGAGTTGGGCGCGACGGAGGGCGTGGTGATCAAGTCCCCGGACGACCTGCGCATCGAGATCGTGCGGACGCTCACGGACGAGGCGAAGCTCGAGGAGTCGATCGACACCGAGGTCCGCCGCATCCTCTTCTCCTACGCGCGCCCCGCGCCCGAGGGCAGCGGCGAGTGGGAGATCCTGTACGAGAAGACGCGCGAGGAAGTCCGGCGCCGCCGGTTCCGCCTGTGAAGCGGCTGGTGGTGGCGATCACGGGCGCGACCGGCGCGACGTACGGCATCCGGGTCCTCGAGCGGCTGCGCGAGACGCCGGAGGTCGAGACGCACCTGATCATCTCCGCGCCGGGCAAGCGCACGATCGTCGAGGAGACCGACTACGCGGTCCGCGACGTCGAGGCGCTGGCCGACCACGTGCACGACAACAGGGACATCGGCGGATCGCTGGCGTCGGGCACGTTCCGCACGGCCGGCATGATCATCGCGCCGTGCAGCATCAAGACCGCCTCCGCGGTCGCCTACTGCCGCTCCGATACTCTCGTCAACCGCGCGGCTGACGTCACCCTGAAGGAGGGCCGCCCCCTCGTGATGCTCGTCCGGGAGACGCCGCTCCACGCGGGCCACCTCAAGGTCATGCAGGCGCTCGTCGAGATGGGCGCCGTGCTGCTGCCCCCGATGCCGGCGTTCTACCACCGGCCCAAGGACATCGAGGAGATCGTGGGCCATACGGTGGCGCGGGCCCTCGAGCGCCTCGGCGTGCCGCAGGCGGCCCCGCCCGAGTGGCTCGGGACTCGCCCGCGGGGGGAGGGCGAGGAGTCCGGTGCCTGACCTCTCGATCGTGATCCCGGTCTACAACGAGGAGGAGAATCTTCCCCTGCTCTGGCCCGAGCTCCGGAGCGTGCTCGAGTCGATGGGCCTGAGCTTCGAGGTGCTGTTCGTCGACGACGGCAGCCGCGACCGGAGCGCCGAGATCGTCCGCGGCTTCCGGGAGGAGGACCGGCGGGTCCGCCTCGTCCGCCTGAAGGCCAACGCCGGCGAGACCGCGGCGACCGACGCCGGCTTCAAGGCGGCGCGCGGGCGCTCCGTCGTCACGATGGACGCCGACCTCCAGAACGATCCGCGCGACATCCCCGTCCTCGTCGGGCACCTCGACCAGTGGGACGCCGCGACGGGCTGGCGCGCGCGACGGGAGGACTCCTTCGTCCGGCGGATCTCGTCGAGGATCGCGAACGGGATCCGCAACGCCCTCAGCGACGAGACGATCCGGGACAGCGGGTGCACGTTCCGGGCGTTCCGGCGCGAGTGCCTGCGCACGCTCGTCCTCTACCGCGGCTTCCACCGGTTCATCCCCACGCTCCTGAAGATGCGCGGCTACCGCGTCATCGAGGTCCCCGTGAACCACCGCCCCCGCCGCTTCGGCCAGTCCAAGTACGGGATCGGCAACCGCGCTGGCGCCGCCTTCAAGGATCTGCTCGTGGTCCGCTGGATGAAGGATCGCATCCTCCGCTACGACGTCGCCGAGGACCTCGGCGGCGACCTCGCCGGGGAGTGACGCCCATGCGGGTGCTGCTGGTGGGCCTCGGCCGCTGGGGCGAGAAGCACCTGCGTGTCCTGCGCGACCTCGGCGCGGACCTCTGGGTGGCCGACGTATCGGCCGAGCGGCTCGCGTGGGCGGTGGCGCAGGGTGTCCCCCCCGCGCAGGCCGTCGCCGACCACCGCGCCGCGCTCGAGCAGGTCGACGTGGTCGACATCGTCACGCCGGCCGACAGCCACCTCGCGCTGGCGAGCGAGTGCCTGGCGGCCGGGCGGGACTGCTTCGTCGAGAAGCCGGTGACGCTCACGGTGGCCGAGGCGCGCGCGCTCGCAGAGCGCGTTCGGGCGACGGGGCGCCTGGTCCAGGTGGGCCACATCTTCCGCTTCCATCCGGTGACCGACTGCCTGCGCGGAGCGCTGGCGGCAGGCCGGATCGGCGCGGTCCGCTATGCGACGGGCCGCTTCGCCGGGTTCAAGCGGCCGCGCATGGACGTCGGCGTCACGCAGACCGACGGGATCCACTACTTCGACCTGTTCGAGCACCTGCTCGGCAGAGGCGCGACGGCGGTCACCGCCCTCGTGCGCGACTACCTCGGCCGGGGCATGGACGACCTCGCCTTCGCCACCGTCGAGTATGGCCCGACCCCGGTCGTGGTCGAGGCCGGGTACTTCGTGCCCGGGACCCACCGCGAGTGCGTGATCGTCGGAGAGCACGGGAGCCTCGTCGCGGACTTCGGTCAGGCGACGGTCGTCGCCTACGCCGGGGAGCATCGCCGGCGCCCGAACGGCTGGGACGCGGTCGAGAATGGCTCGGAGGAGTTGAAGGTGACGGGCGAGGAGCCGCTCCGGCGCGAGCTCGGCGCCTTCCTGGAGAGCGTCGCGAGAAGGACGCCGACCCCGGTTGACGTCGGGGCCGGTCTTCGCGCGCTCGAGGTCGTCGAGGCGGCGGTCCGCTCGTCGCGGCTCGGGCGCCGCGTCACGCTGGACGAGATCCGGGCCGCGTGACCCGACAGCGGGGAGGCTCGCGGTGCGTCACGCGCGATCATCGAGCCGATGACGGCCGCGAGCGGCCCGGCGAGGACGCAGGGTAAACGAATCCGCGAGGGCGTCCGTCAGACGGCGTGAGTGGCTCGAACCCGCCGAGCGAGGGCCGACCGGCGGGACC
>CAZWXA010000066.1:9443-13461 GCA_964637755.1 uncultured bacterium
GGAACCGCCACCCCGGAGGAAGTGACGTGCGGATCACGCATCCCGAGACCGAGCTGGTTCCGTACCTGAGGGGGGACCTCTCCGCTCCCGACCGGGAGCGGGTGCAGCGCCACCTGGATGCGTGTACCGGGTGCCAGGGCGCGATCGCGGCGTACCGGAGGATCCTCGGGGACCTGGCGCGCACCGCCCCCTTGCCTCCGCAGGTCCACTGGGGGCGCTACCGCGCGGAGCTTCGAGCGAGGCTCGAGCGTGGCGCGCGTCGCGCCTGGCGGGAGTGGCTGCGACCGGCACCGCTCGCGCTGGCCGCCGGGGCCCTGGGCGTGCTCCTGATGCTTGCCGGCCGAGAGCGGCTGCCGGAGCCCGTCAAGCGGGATCCGCCGGTCGCCTCCGAGGAGATGATGCTCGGTCGCGAGCTCGACCTGGTGGAGCGATCCACGCTCGTGGAGAACCTCGATCTCCTCGAAGACCTCGACGTGATCCAGCATCTCGAGGGACTGTCGGCGCCCCGTGAGGGATAGCGTAGAGCGGATCTTGCCCGGGAGCCGTCACCTGCTCGACGCGGAGACGCCGGGGACGCCGGCGCGGAAGGCCGCGAAGGACGTGAGTGCCCGCTGGCTCGCCGGCCTCCTCGCCGTGGTCCTGATCGCGTTCATCGCCACCGTGGCGATCCTTCTCACGGGGGCGCTCGATGCCGCGTGGAGCCAGACCACCGGGCCGGAAGGGGTCGAGCGACTCACGCCCGAGGAGCGCGCGCTCGTCGAGCGGGACCTCGAGCGGTGGAAGAAGCTCTCGCCCGTGGAACAGCGCCGGGCGCTCGACAAGTTCCGGCACTGGAACTCGCTCTCCGACGAGGAGCGGCAGAGCGCTCGCGAGAGCCTCGGGCGCTTCCGCCGGCTTCCGCCCGACGAGAAGGCCCGGGTCCTCAGGGATTTCCAGCGCTGGAGCGAGCTGCCCGAGTGGCGGCGGCAGGAGCTGGAGAAGGCCTACGAGCGTTTCCAGGCGCTGCCCGCCGAGCGGCGCGAGCGGATCCGCGAGCGGTTCGAACGATTCGAGGCGCTGCCGCCCGAGGAGCGGCGGCGCGTGATCGAGAACCACGAGCGCTGGCAGCGTATGAGTCCAGCGGAGCGCGAGCGCCTGAGAGAGCGCTGGCAGCGGCTCGGGCCGGACGAGCGCCGGCGGCTCCGCGAACGCTGGCAGGCGCTGCCGCTCGAGGAGCGCCCGCACTCGGGCGAGGCCCCCGCCGGGCGCTGAGAGCGGGCTTGACAACTTTTTGGAGGTGGGCATAGTCGATCCAGCGTGACGGACCAGCCCTCGTTCTTCCGGAAGCGGCCGGAGCAGCCCCCGGCGGAACTCGCGACGCCGGCGCCATCCCAGGCGCTCCACCTCGCGACGGAGCGCCCGCCCGAGCGCAAGGACGAGCCGGGCCCTGTCCGCCGCCTGACGTTCCACGGGACGGGCGGCTCGCTCTTCGGCATCCAGATCGTGAACCTCTTCCTGATCCTGGTCACCCTCGGGATCTATTCGTTCTGGGGCAAGGTCAGGGTCCGTGACTACCTGCTGAGCGAGACGGAGCTCGACGGCGATCGGTTCGCCTACCACGGCACGGGCCGGGAGCTGCTGATCGGCTCCCTCAAGGCTGCCCTCGTCTTCGGCGTGCCCATCGCCCTGGTCGGGCTCGCGCGGGATCTGCTCGAGGCTGGGAGCTGGGTGACGGTCCTCCTCTCGGTCCTCGTGTACGGGATCATCCTCGTGTTCATCGCGGTTGCCCGCGTGGGCTCTCGCCGGTACCGCCTGAGCCGCACGTCGTGGCGCGGGGTTCGCTTCTCCTTCCGGGGCCGTGTCGTCGAGTTCCTCAGGCTCTATGTGTCAGGGGCCCTCCTCACCGTGCTCACGTTCGGCTTCTACTACCCGGTCTTCGCGGTACGGCAGCAGGCCTTCATGGTGTCCCACTCGTTCTTCGGCAACGAGCGGTTCGCGTTCGAGGGGCACGGGCGCGCCCTCCTCGGCCCGTTCGTCGTCGCCCTCCTCCTCACCATCCCCACCCTCGGCCTGTGCTGGTACTGGTTCGCCGCCGCGCAGCACCGGTACTACTGGAACCACACGTCCGTCGGGACGGCCCGGTTCCGGTCGAGCGTCACCGGCTGGCAGCGCCTGCGCCTGAGCCTCGGCGATCTCGGGTTGCTGCTCGTCACCGCGGCCCTCGGGTGGTCGTGGATCGTGGTGAGAGACGTCCGGTTCTTCCTCCGGTATCTCTCCCTCGAGGGGCCGCTCGACCTCGGGGGCATCCGGCAGGAGATCCAGCCGGCGTCGGCGACGGGCGAGGGGCTGGCCGGGTTCCTCGACACCGAGTTCGACCTCGGCTGATCCCTCTCACCGCGCCGCCGATCGTGCCGATGCGAACCGTCTGGGAGGGCTACTACCTGGACGGACAGACCGCCGCCCGCCGCCGCGCGACCATCCGGCTGATGCGAAGCGGGCTCCAGGTCGCGGTCGAGGACGGCCCGAGCGTGTTCTGGTCCTACGCGGAAAGCCGACTGACCCAGGGCGCCTTCGAGGGCCAGCAGGCGCGTCTCGAGCGCCCGGGGGAGAGCCCCGAGGCTCTCGTCGTCGACGACGCGGCCTTCCTCGGGGCGTTGCGGCAGCTCGCGCCCGAGCTGGCGGGCCCCCTGTCGGGCCGGTCGCGGCGGCGCGTGCGAACGCAGGTGGTGGTCCTGGCGGCCATCGGCGCGATCGCCGTCGGTGCTGGCCTCTACCTGTGGGGCATCCCGATGCTCGCCACGGCCGTGGTCCCGCTCATTCCCGTCGCCTGGGAGGAGCGGCTGGGGCGCGAGGTGATCCAGGAGCTCGCGCCGCCCGGCAAACGGTGTCAGGACCCCAGCGGCGCGCAGGCGATCGACGAGATCGTCGTCGCGCTCACCCGTTCCCTCGACCGGCGCCCGTACACGATTCGCGTGGTCGTCGTGAACGACCACGCCGTCAACGCCTTCGCGGTGCCGGGCGGGTCCGTCCTGATCCTGCGGGGCCTGCTCGAGCGGACGCGGAGCGCCGAGGAGCTGGCCGGTGTGCTGGCCCACGAGATCCAGCACGTTCTGCGGCGCCACGCGACGCGGATGCTCGTGGAACACGCGTCGGTCGGAATCCTCGTGGGCGCGCTCTCCGGGGACACGACCGGTCTGGGCCACGCGCTCCAGGCCGCCCGGGTCCTCGGCACCCTCCGCTATAGCCGCGAGGCCGAGGAGGAGGCGGACCGCCAGGGCATCGAGCTGCTCCTCCGGGCCGGCATCGATCCACACGGGATGATCACGTTCTTCGAGACGCTCGAGCGCCAGGAGCCGGAGGCGGCGGCCGCCCTGACCTACCTGTCGACGCATCCGAGCACGCGGGAACGGACCGAACGGCTACGCGCGCTCGCGGCCGGCAACGCCGGCGCACCCGTCACGCTCGCCGCGGGCCAGGACTGGCGCGAGATCCGCGCCATGTGCCGGCGCTGACTCAGATCAGCGACGTGATCGCTTGGCCGACTTCCGCGGTCGTCGCGGTCCCGCCGAGGTCGCGGGTGAGACCCTCCCCTTTTTCCACGAGGTGCTCGATCGCCGCCACGATCGCGCGTGCCCCGTCGGGGTGCCCGAGGTGATCGAGCATCATCGCGCCCGTCCAGATCTGCGCGATCGGGTTGGCGATGCCGCGTCCCGCGATGTCGGGGGCCGAGCCGTGCACGGGCTCGAACATCGAGGGGTGCTCGCGCTCCGGGTTGATGTTGCCGCCGGGCGCCAGCCCGATCGAGCCGGCGATCGCCGGGCCCAGGTCGGACAGGATGTCGCCGAAGAGGTTGCTGGCGACGACGACGTCGAACCAGTCGGGGTGCTGGACGAAGTGGGCGGTCAGGATGTCGATGTGGAACTGATCCGTCCGGACCTCCGGGTGCTCGCGGGCGACCTCGGCGAAGCGCTCGTCCCAGAACGGCATGCTGTGGATGATACCGTTGGACTTGGTCGCCGAGGTCACGTGGCGCTTCGGC
>CAZWXA010000067.1:0-1666 GCA_964637755.1 uncultured bacterium
ACGCTGGGCAAGCTCGCCGCCGTGCTCGGCGTGCCGATCGCGTCGCTCTTCGACGGCGAGCGGCCCGGCCGCGTGCACGTCACGCGGAAGCGAGAGTATCCCGTGGTGAGCTTCGACGGCACGAGCGAGCAGTGGGCGGTGCTCGGCGCCGGGCTGTTTGAGGGCAAGATTCGGGCGGTCGTCTCGACGCTCGGGCCCAAAGACGCCGGCGTGCGCACGGACAAGGTGGTGATCCAGCCCGGCCAGATGAAGCTCTGCTACGTGCTCGAGGGCAAGGTGGCGCTCCTCTACAACGGCGAGCGCCACGTGCTCGAGGCGGGCGACAGCGCGTACCTCGACGGCGGCACGCCGCACGGGTGGGAGAACCTCGGAACGAGGACCGCCAGGGCACTCTGGGTCATCCTCGGATAAGGAGACACGGCATGGACAACGAGATCGTTCACTACGACGCCGACCGGGGCATCGCCATCCTCACGCTCGACAACCCGCCGGCGAACACCTACACCTACGAGATGTTCCGCCAGCTCGACGAGGCGATCCTGCGCGCCCGGATGGACAACGAGGTTCACGTGATCATGCTCCGGGGCGGGGGCGAGAAGTTCTTCTCGGCCGGGGCCGACATCAACATGCTCCAGAAGGCCGAGCCCACCTACAAGTACTACTTCTGCCTGCACGCCAACGAGACGCTCCTGCGCCTCGAGAAGACGCCGAAGCTCGTGATCGCGGCGCTCAACGGCACGACCGTCGGCGGTGGCCTCGAGATCGCGATGGCCTGCGACATCCGGATCGCGCGGCGGGACGGCGGCAAGATCGGGTTGCCCGAGGTGGCCCTCGGCGTGCTGCCGGGCACGGGCGGCACGCAGCGCCTGGCCCGGCTCGTCGGCAAGGCCCGCGCCCTCGAGCTCATCGCCACCGGGCGGACGTTCGCCTTCGACGAGGCCCTCGATCTGGGCCTGATCACGAAGATCCTCGACGGTCCCGACTTCATGAAGGCCGCGCTCGAATACGCCCGGCAGTTCCTGCCGCCGAACAAGGCGGCGAAGGCCATCGGGCACATCAAGCGCTCGATCCAGTCCGGCGTCGAGATGGATCTCTACGACGGCCTCGCGCTCGAGCAGGAGCTGCAGATCCAGCTCTTCAAGAGCGAGGACGCCCGCGAGGGGCTCGACTCCTGGGTCGACAAGCGCGTGCCGCGCTTCAAGGGGAGATGAGATGGCCGGCAAGATCGGGAGCTGGAACGACTGGACGGACTTCTTCGAGGCCTGGCAGCGCGAGATCGGCATGGTCGGCGACCACGTCGGCCGCTACGAGTTCGAGGCGCTCTTCGCCGACGCGCACCCCGAGATCGAGTTCGGCGACTTCAAGGGCGAGCGGAAGTGGGAGACCGTCCTCGAGATCCCGGACCAGCGCATCCGCGACGCGTGCGAGTACCTGATCGCCGTCCAGGGGGACACGGAGTTCGCCTCCGTCGAGCAGCAGCGGCACCTCTACGACACGGCGCCCTCGGACCACGACTTCCAGTCGCTGGCGCGCGTGAACCGGGAGGAGATGCGCCATGGCTACCAGATGGCGTACCTCCTCGTGCACTACTTCGGCGACTCCGGCACGCGAGAGGCGCAGAAGCTCCTGGAGCGCCGGGCCTTCACGCGGAGCCGGCTCCTGGGCT
>CAZWXA010000067.1:1676-13103 GCA_964637755.1 uncultured bacterium
ACGTCTACACGCAGTTCATCGACCGCGACGGCAAGTTCCAGCTCAAGATGCTCTCGCGCTCGGCGTTCGCGCCGCTCGCGCGCAGCATGGGGCCGATGCTGAAGGAGGAGTCCTTCCACCTCGGCACGGGCAACGACGGGATCAAGCGCATCATCCGCGCCGGCACGGTGCCGGTCTGGCTCCTGCAGAAGTACTTCAACAAGTGGCTGTCGACCGCCTACGACCTCTTCGGTGTCGACCACTCCGGCTCCGCGCAGTGGTCGTACGTGTACGGCCTCAAGGCCCGGTACGACGAGGCGGAGAACCCGGCGCCGGCCGACCGCGCCCAGCTCAACGAGCACGCGCGCGAGCTGTACGTGGCCGAGGTCCGTGGGCTCGTCGAGACGGCGAACCGGCTCGTCCCGGAGGGCCAGCCGCGGCTGACCGTCCCCGACGTCCGGTTCAACCGGAAGATCGGCGGGTACGCGGGCCAGCCGTGGTCGGTGGACGGGCGCCTGCTCCCGCCGGAGGAGCACGCGCGGCACCTGACGCAGGTGCTGCCCCAGCCGGAGGACGCCGACCTGGCCGGGTCGCTCGCGAGGGAGAAGGACTGGATCGCGCCGAAGGGCGTCGGCGAGCCACGGTGATGCTGCGGACCTGAAGGCGGAGGGGACGCGCGTGACCTGTCAGCGGGCCTGTTCATCCGGGAGGGCGTGATGGGGATCAGGGTGCTGGAGCGTTGCTGAACGTCGCCACCCAGTTCGTCGACCGCCACGTGGCGGAGGAGCGCGGAGACTCGGTCGCCTTCCACTGCGAGGACCGCGCGCTGACCTACCGCCAGGTCCAGGAGCTGGCGAACCGGACGGGGAACGCGCTCCGCGACCTCGGCGTGGAGATGGAGCACCGGGTCCTCATGCTCTGCCTCGACGCGGCGGAGTTCATCGGGACCTTCTGGGGCGCGATCAAGATCGGGGCGGTGCCGATCCCGGTGAACACGCTCCTCCGGGCCCGGGACTACCTCTACTTCCTCGAGGACAGCCGCGCCCGGGTGGCCGTGATCTCCGCCCCCCTCCTCGCCGAGGTGGCGCCGGTGCTGGGGCAGGCGGCTCATCTCCGGCACGTCCTCGTGGCGGGCGGGAGCCCGGGGGAGTATCTCTCCTGGGAGGACCGTGTGGCGAGGGCGCCGGCCGCGCTCGACGCCGCGGGGACCTCGTCCGACGACGCAGCGTTCTGGCTCTATTCGTCCGGATCCACTGGCTTTCCCAAGGCCGCGGTCCACCTGCACGGCAGCGTGCCGGTCTGCGGCGAGACGTATGCGCGGCACGTCCTCGGCCTCCGCCAGACCGACCGCGTCTTCTCCGCCGCCAAGCTCTTCTTCGCCTACGGCCTCGGCAACGCCGGGCACTTTCCCATGGGCGTGGGCGCCGAGAGCGTCCTCTATCCGCACCGCTCGACGCCCGAGGCCATGTTCGAGGTCATCACACGCTACCGGCCGACGCTCTTCTTCGGGGTGCCGACGCTCTACGCCGGCATGCTCGCGGTCAAGGAGGCGGAGCGCCGCTTCGATCTCGGCTCGCTCAGGCTCTGCGTGTCGGCGGGCGAGGCCCTCCCGGCCGAGATCTACCACCGGTGGCGCGAGCGGTTCGGCGTGGAGATCATCGACGGGATCGGCACCACCGAGACCCTCCATGTCTTCCTCTCCAACCGGCCGGGCGCGGCGCGGCCGGGCTCCTCGGGGCTTCCCGTTCCCGGATACGAGCTGGCGATCGTCGACGACGCGGGCGTCCCGGTCCCGCAGGGGGAGATCGGCAACCTCCGGGTCCGGGGCGACTCGACGATGGCGTTCTACTGGAACAAGCGGGAGAAGACCCGAGAGGTACTCCACGGCCCCTGGATCCAGACGGGCGACAAGTACTACCAGGACCGCGACGGGTACTTCTGGTTCTGCGGCCGCGCCGACGACATGCTGAAGGTCGGCGGCATCTGGGTCTCGCCCGTGGAGGTGGAGGCCACGCTCGTGGGCCATCCCGCGGTCCTCGAGGCGGCGGTGGTCGGCCACGAGGATCAGGACCGGCTCGTCAAGCCCAAGGCCTTCGTCGTGCTCAAGGAGCCCGAAGAGGCGTCCGACGCGCTCCGCGACGAGCTGAAGCGCTTCGTCAAGGACAAGATCGCGCCCTACAAGTACCCGCGCTGGATCGAGTTCGTCCCCGAGCTGCCCAAGACGGCGACGGGCAAGATCCAGCGCTTCAAGCTCCGCGGGTGACCCTCGCCGTGGGTCCGGAGCCGACCTGATCCAGTGCTCGATCGCGAGCGCGAGACGCTTCCCCGTGACCGGCTCCGCGCCTACCAGTGGCGCCGCTTCCGGGCCCTCGCGGCGGAGATCTTCCCCGCCAACCCGTTCGTGCGCGCGAGCTGGGAGGCCGCGGGGATCCGGAACGCCGGCGACGTCAGCGGCTGGGACGCGTTCGAGCGCCTGCCGTTCACGCGAAAGGACGAGTTCGTCGCCGATCAGGCCGCCCACCCGCCGTTCGGCACCAACCTGACCTATCCGATCGAGCGCTACGTCCGTGTCCACCAGACCTCCGGGACGACGGGGACTCCGATCCGGTGGCTCGAGACGCAGGAGTCCTGGGAGTGGTGGGCCCGCTGCTGGCAGGTCGTGTTCCGCGGCGCCGGCGTCGGGGCGGCCGACCGGGTGTTCTTCCCGTTCTCGTTCGGGCTCTTCATCGGTTTTTGGGCGGGCTTCGAGGGGGCCCGCGCGCTGGGCGCCCTCGCGATCTCCGGGGGCGGACAGGACTCCCCGACGCGACTGCACACGATCGAAGCCCTCGGCGCGACCGTGCTCGTCTGCACGCCCTCCTACGCCCTGCACCTCCTCGAGGTCGCCCGGGAGCGCGGCATCGACCTGGCGAGGTCGCCCGTGCGCGTCACCGTGCACGCCGGCGAACCGGGCGCCGGGATCCCTGCCGTCCGGTCCCGCATCGAGGCGGGCTTCGGCGCCCGGGCCTTCGACCACGCCGGCATGACGGAGATGGGCGCGCACGCGTTCGAGTGCGTCGCGCAGGCCGGTCTGCATGTCAACGAGGCGGAGTTCATCGCCGAGGTCGTCGAGCCGGGCACCGGGCGGCCGGCGCACGAGGGCGAACTGGTGCTCACCAACCTCGGCCGCGCCGGCTCCCCGGCGATCCGCTACCGGACGGGCGACCGCGTCCGGGTCGCGAAGGACCCGTGTGAGTGTGGCCGGACGTTCGCGCGCCTCGAGGGGGGGATCATGGGCCGCGTCGACGACATGCTGATCGTGCGCGGCGTCAACGTCTTTCCCGCCGCGATCGAGGGGATCGTCCGGCGCTTCCCGGAAGTCGACGAGTTCCTCATCGAGGTCTATACCCGCGGGACGCTGGACGAGGTCCGCCTCCTCGTCGAGCTGCGCGGAGCCGCGGACGCCGGCCGTTTGGTGCAGGAGCAGCTCCGGGCGGGCCTCGGCATCCGGGTCGAGGTGGTCCCGGTGCCGCCCCGGAGCCTCCCCCGTTACGAGCTGAAGGCCCGCCGGGTCATCCGCCGCCAGGGCGGCTGACCGCGCCCTCCGCCACCACCTCCACCCGCGAACTCGATCGCCCGTTCCCCAAACCTTCCGCGCTCCCGACCCGCTGGGGCGCGCGTCGGCGCCCCGTCCGCCGCCTCGGCCGAGTGCCCTGCCTTGCGCCGAGGTCCGAGCGGATCGGACGACGGATGGAACAGGACTCAAGGAGTCCCGCGGGACGGTCGATGGATGGCAGAGCCGGTGGGAGGCGAGTCATCCGGCCACGCGTCCGTTGCCGTCGCGGTCGGACACGGGACCCCCCTCTCAGCCCCGAAAGGAGAACGGGATGCTTCCCCACGCTCTGCTGCACAAGCGAAACGGACACCGGCACGCGCCAGATCTGGACAGGCTCTCCCCCTCGGAGCTCATGCGGCTCATCTACTCGGACCGGACCCGGCCGGTGACGCCGACACACGACCTCCTGAGATTCGTCCAGGCAGCGCACCGCGAGACGCAGTCGGCCCTCCTCGATCAGGCGGCGCGTGGGATCGACGCGCTCCAGTCGGCGCTCGGCGAGGCGCTGGACCGGGGGCGGGAGGCCGTCGAGCGGGGCGATCTCGGCGACTTCCAGGCTACCCTGCGAATGATCGAGATGCAGGCCGACCTGGTAGGACGGATGGTCGCGCGGCTGGCGGCCCGGGCTCGCCCGAGCGGGCCCGAGCGCCGCCTCGTCGACCTGAACGCGCTGGTCGCCGACACGCTCAGGTTCCTGACCCCCAGGACGGACGCGGTCGTCAGGCTCGCGAGCCGCCTCGCCGCCGAGCTGCCGCGAGTCCTCGGCTGCCCTCGCCAGCTCCGGCACGCGGTGACGAATCTCATCGTCTACGCGGCGCGGCGCATGACCGGGGCGGGGCAGGGGGGCACGATCACCATCGTGACCTCCAGGGCGGCCGCGGTGCTCCACGGGGAAGGGCTGGTCCGCGTGGAGGTGCTCGACGAGGGGCCGGCAATCCCGGGATCGACCCTGTCCCGCCTCTTCGAGCGGCGTTCCGCCCAGGATGCAGCAGGCGGCGGACGGGGCCTGAGTCTCTATCACGCGGGGCGGATCGTCGGCGAGCACGGCGGCGTGCTGTCGGTCCGGAACCGTGCCGAGGGTGGCGCGTGCTTCACCGTCGAGCTGCCAGCGCTCTGATCCGCGCTCATGCTCGTCCTCCTTGGATTCGTGATCGTCACGGTGGGCGTCTTCGCGGGGTTTGCCTTCGCCGGCGGGCCCCTCGCGCTCCTCATCCAGCCGGTCGAGCTGATGATCATCGGCGGCGCCTCGGCCGGAGGCCTGATGATCGGCACGTCGCCCGCCGTGCTGCGCCAGCTCCTGCGCCAGGTCCTGGCGAGCATGCGCCCGGCCCCGTTCTCGCGTGCGCTCTACCTCGATCTCCTGCACCTGCTGTACGAGCTGTTCGTGAAGGCCAAGAAGAACGGGCTGATCTCGCTCGAGAAGGACCTCGCGGCGCCCGCCGAGAGCGCGCTCTTCAGCGCGCATCCAAAGTTCCTCGCCCACCATGAGGCCGTGCAGTTCACCTGCGAGGCGCTCGGCATGCTCGTCGACGGCACCATCCGGCAGGACGACTTCGAGACGATCCTGGACGCCCATCTCGAGACCCACCACGAGGAAGAGGGCAAGGCGGCCGCGCTGCTCCAGAAGGTGGGGGATTCGCTGCCGGGGCTCGGGATCGTCGCCGCGGTGCTCGGCATCATCATCACCATGCAGCACGTCGACGGCAAGGCCAGTGAGATCGGGCATCACGTCGCTGTCGCGCTCGTCGGCACGTTCCTGGGGATCCTGCTGTCGTACGGCTACATCCAGCCGCTCGCGTCCAACCTCGAGGGCCAGGCGGCCGCCGCGGGCCGCTTCCTCCGGTGCATCAAGACGGCGCTCGTGGCCTTCGCGCGGGGTGCGCCGCCGCTCGTGGTCGTCGAGGTCGCCCGGCACGTCATCTTCAGCGACGATCGGCCGGAGGCCGAGGAGCTCGCCGTGGCGTGCCGGTCCATCGGGGTGCGGGCGGCGTGAGACCGAGCGAGCCGCGGACCGTCCGGGTCGTCATCAAGAAGGTCCACGGAAACGGACACCACGGGGGCGCGTGGAAGGTCGCCTACGCGGACTTCGTGACCACCATGATGGCCCTCTTCATCGTCCTCTGGATCATCGGCCAGGACCAGTCGGTCCGGCAGCGGATCGCGCAGTACTTCAGGAATCCCGGAGTGTTTTCCGAGGGGACGGCGTCCACGCCCAACCCCGCCGGCGCGGGCATCCTCCCGGGGGACCAGGTGTCGACAGCCGTCTCGGGTGATGAGGGGCAGGTGAAGGAGGACGAGGCCCTCAAGGCGGCTGCGGAGCGTTTCAAGGCGCTGCTGGCGGAGAAGGGGCTTCTCGAGACCCTCCGGGACCAGATCTCGATCGAGGTGACACGCGAGGGCCTCCGGATCGAGCTGATGGAGCGCGACAGCTCGCCCCTCTTCCTCGTGGGAAGCGCGACCTTGCTCGATCCGTTGCGCCCCGTCCTCGACAACCTCGGCGGGGTGCTGGCGCAGCTTCCGAACCGCATCACGATCGAAGGGCATACCGACAGTCGCCGCTACTTCAGTACCCCGGAATACTCCAACTGGGAGCTGTCCACCGATCGGGCGAACGGCGCCAGACGCTTTCTCGAGGCGGGGTCCCTGCCTCCGGGCCGGATCGACCGCGTGATCGGCCATGCTGACCGGCTCCTAAAGGTCCCCGACGATGCCCTGAATGCCGCCAACCGGAGGATCACCATCATTGTTCGCCGTCTCGAGCGGGTGTCGGGGCGCGGACGCGTCAGGGCCCTCGCGGGGGCTGGGTTCTCGTGGTGCGAACCCGCGGCGTGGCACGTGCCCTGCACCGTTCACTGTCGGCCGCGTGCCTGCCCCGATCTGCTTCACGCGGGCGATGAGTTGCACGGCGCGGCGTGATCGGCGGGCTGCAGGAATTGCCCAGACAGGGGAGCGGAATTCCATGGCGCCACTGCTCGGATCGATGCTGACGGCGGCAGTCGTGCGGCTGGGCGTCCGGCTGATCACGGCCGTCGTGGGGGGCGTGGCGCACGCCGGTGGGGCCGCGACGCGAGATCTGCGTCCCGCGGGGGCGAGGTTCTCGGACGTGCTCGGTGAGGCGCAGAGGAGTCGTGCGCTCGCGGCGGCGCCGGCCGTGATGCGGCACGGGCCGGTTCCCGGAACCTGGACCCCGATCGGGCGCCCGCCGCGCCCATGATCCTCACGGCGCTCGACGACGTCAGCCCCGGCATGATGCTCGGGGTCGCCCTCTACAACAAGGAAGGGCAGACCCTGCTCGGCCCCGGAATGGTCCTGACCCCGCAGTATGTCGCTCGGCTGCGCGACCTCGGCTATTCGG
This sequence comes from uncultured bacterium, assembly GCA_964637755.1. Taxonomy (GTDB): domain Bacteria; phylum Methylomirabilota; class Methylomirabilia; order Rokubacteriales; family CSP1-6; genus AR9. The sequence goes on from CAZWXA010000067.1 coordinate 8,606, forward strand.
CGGCCTGGATCGACGACGAGGACACCCGCGACATCGCCCACGAGCAGACCATCTCGTCGGCCGCGCGGCTCGCCACGACCAGCACGATCCGCGAGACGTTCAACATGACGACGCAGGAGTTCCGGAATCTCCGGTCGGCGTCGGTGGAGAAGGTCAAGGGGGTGCTGCAGGACCGGCGGTTCCAGGAGATCTTCGACGATCACCCCGCGATCGATCGCCTCGTCAGCAGCGTGGACCAGGTGGTCGGCGAGGTCCTGCAGCGGCCGGTCTTGACGGGCCTGGGCGCCATCAAGAGCCACAGCAGCTATGCGTTCGACCACTGTCTCGACGTGACCGTGACGGCGACCATGATCGGGCGACTGGCAGGCTACAATCGCGAGACCCTCAAGAAGCTGGCGGTCGGCTGCATGCTCCACGACATCGGGAAGGTCTTCCTGGACGACGGGAACCTCGGCAGGTCCCGGAGCCTCACGCCGGACGAAGCCAGGCGGTTGAGGGAACACACGTCGCTCGGGTACCTCTTTCTTCGCGACAACCTCCGGCTCGGGGTCCTCGCCTCGCACGTCGCGTACCAGCACCACGAGTGCCAGGACGGGTCCGGCTATCCGCGCGGGCTCACGGGGACCAATCGGATCGTGCAGGGGACCGAGATCCACGTGCCGGGCCGGATCAACCCCGTGGGAGAGATCGCGGCGATCGCCAACTGCCACGACACGTGGTCCTCGGACCAGGCGCACCGGCGGGCGTTTCCGCCCGACCAGGTCTGGCGCCTGATCCGCGAGAGCGCGGGCACGCGCTTCAACGCTGAGATGGTCAGCCTCTTCCTCTCCGTTCTGCCTCCGTTCCCCGTCGGGAGCCAGATCGTCGTCACGGGCGGACGCTGGCAGGATGTTTCCGGCGTGGTGGTTTCCGTGCTCCGCGAAGCGATGCACAGGCCCGTGATCCGGCTGCTGGCGGACAAGACGGGCCAGCGGATCGAGCCCGTCGAGATCGACCTGACGCGGGACGACGCGCCCATCCGGGGAGTGATCCGGCGTCACGGCGACCTGGAGACGGCGTCGCTGGTGCCCTCGGCCGCCGACGAGTCACCCTGATCGGAAGATGACCGGCGGCCGCCCCTTCCAGGAAACTTGGTTTTCGGCGGGGTCATTCAGTACGATGATCCGCGAAAGGTCTGCGGCTCGGCCGGCTTCGACACCGAGCGCGGACTTTCGTCGAGAGGTTTCCGGGAGGCGACATGTGCCCGAATCGGTGGCCCGTCGGCGGGCGGTTCCCGGTCGTTCCGGAAGCGCGAGAAGCTATGGTGTTCGCGCGGGCGGGGCCGATGCGCCTTCTCGACCCGGCAAGACTTTCCCTCTCTTCGGCAAGATCCGTAGGTCAGAATGTCACCTGTAGGCCTCAATTGTCACCTGTAGGCCTCGATTCTGAGCTGTGGAATCTGCCGGGCTGGTTCCCAGCCCTTGGAGAACGGGGTTTCCCAGGGATTCCCACAGCTTCGATGGATGCCGCCTGGCACGACTCGAACGACCGCGAGAACATCCGTCCGACTGTCGGCATGGATGGCCTTGAATCTCTGGTACTTACGCCACATATCCACCCAGAATCCCCCACAACTTCTGCTCAGGATCCGACTGTCCTGCCTGGTGTCGCAGAGACGCGATCCCCTGGAGCCCATATTCATAAGGTCGTCGCGCGTTTGTCCTGCTCGGACGTGTGGGCACGGAACTTGCGACTCTACCGGCCGCCTGGCTTGCGGGTGCCGTCCGCCCCGGAAAGCGGGGCCGCCCGGGAGCCAGCCACGGAAGTGGCCTCGGAAGTCACTCTCCCTGGAGGCCGAGCGCGAATGAACGAGGAGGATCCTGGAGCGATGATGGCGCGTACCTCGCTGGGCGAGGGTCCCGCGGCTTCCGGCCACGAGGAAGGATGCGTGCGGTCGCCTCGGAGTGGCCTGGTCGGTGCCGCCCGCGGCGGGACGGGCCGGGGAACGGCCGTGATGGCCCAGGGGGGAAACACCCGGCGTGCGGCGGATCCGTCCGCGCCGGTCCTGATCGTCGACGACGAACCGATCGTCCGCGGGATGCTGGCCGACGCGATCCAGCGAAGCGGCGTGGAGGCCATCGTGGCTTCGGACGGCCGCGAGGGGCTCGCGAAGTTCAGGGAGTACCGGAATCCGCTGGTCATCACCGACATCCGGATGCCGAACATGGACGGTTTCGAGCTGCTCCGGGCCGTCAAGCAGCTCGACCCGACGGTATCGGTCGTGCTGGTGACCGCCTACGGGAGCGACGAGATCTTGCTGCAGGCCATGCAGAACGGCGCGACCGAGGTGCTCACCAAGCCGTTCACGTTAGACGAGCTCAAGCGGGTCCTGACCGACGTCCTGGGCCACTTGCGACGTGCGGACCAGCTCAACCCCGTCCTGACCAGCGATCCCGGCATGACGTCGGTCCTGGCCCTGGCGCGGCGGGTGGCGACGACCGACGCGACGGTCCTCATCCAGGGAGAGACCGGAACCGGCAAGGAGGTCCTGGCGCAGTTCATCCACCGGTCGAGCAATCGCGCCCTCGGGCCCTTCGTCGCGGTGAACTGCTCGGCCCTCCCCGAGACCCTGATCGAGGCCGAGCTGTTCGGCCACGAGCGGGGCGCCTTCACCGGAGCGACCGGCCGGCGGTCCGGACGGTTCGAGGCGGCCTCGGGAGGCACGCTGCTCCTCGACGAGGTGACCGAGATCCCCGTCGGCCTTCAGGCGAAGCTGCTCCGGACCCTCCAGGAACGAGAGGTGGCGAGGGTCGGCAGCGACCGGCCCGTGAAGATCGACACGCGGGTCATCGCCGTCACCAACCGCGATCTCCGGACGGAGGTGCGCGAGGGGCGGTTCCGGTCCGACCTGTTCTATCGCCTCAACGTCATCACGTTCCATCTGCCGCCGCTCCGGGAGCGGCCGAGCGACATCCCGCTCCTGAGCCGGCATTTCCTGCTCAAGTACGCGGCCGCCCACGGGAGCCGTGCGGAGAGCTTCACCCCCGCTGCGCTCGAGATGCTCGCGCTCCACTGGTGGCCGGGAAACGTCCGCGAGCTGGAGAACGCCATCCAGCGGGCCGTCATCCTCTGCCCGGGGCGCCTGATCGATCAGGAGCACGTCGTCATCGAGGAACAGGCGGCCGAGCCCGGGCGGACGCCGGGCTACACGGTCGCCGACATGGAGCGGCACCTCATCCTGTCCACCCTGCAGCGCATGAACGGCAACCGGACCCACACGGCCAAGGCGCTCGGGCTCTCCGTGCGGACGATCCGCAACCGGCTCCGGGAGTATCGACCGCAGTCCTGACGGAACCCCTTCCGCTGTGGCCGCCGGGAATCTGGTCGCCGCGCCACTCGTTCCGCTCTTCGCCTCGACTCGCACTGCTACGCAGACGGAGCCCTTTGTCTCCTCACAAGGCCCTTCAGTCGAGGCCCCGGGCCTTTTTCAGCGGCCTGCTAGGAAGCGTTTGCCGGGGCCGCGCGGATCGACCTGATCCCGCGGTGCGCGGTGGTCCGCGCCTGCGATGGTTTACGCGGCGCGGGCGCGGTGGCATCCGGATTGCCTCTCCCCGGGTATCGCCATGATGGTCAGGCTCTTCGACGCGGCTCTGGAGGACCTGGGCCGGGCGTTGCACTTCGCGGCCCGACGCCACGGGATGCTCGTCCAGAATCTCGCGAACGTCGAGACGCCGGGCTACAAGGGTCGCGACCTGGTCTTCGACGATTACCTCAAGCCGCTTCTGACGCCCTCGCCCGTCGAGGCAATGGCCGACCTCGCCGAAGCCGGTCGGCTGGAGCGGCTCCCGCGGGTCGTCTACGCCGCCGACGGGCCGCCGAAGCCGAACGGCAACGATGTGAGTCCAGACCGCCAGATGGCCCGGCTCGCGGAGAACACACTCTTTCACACCGCCCTCGCCCAGATCCTGGCCGGTAGGTTCGCGGCGTTGAAGCAGGCGATCTCCGGACGCACGTAGTCCTCGGGGAGACACACACGTGGATCTTTTTCGCGCCCTCGATGTCAGCGCCTCCGCCCTCGCGGCCGAGCGAGTCCGGATGGACGTCATCAGCGAGAACCTGGCCAACAGCGAGGCGACCGCGAGTGCGGGCCGCGGCCTCTACAGGCGGAAGATCGCGCTGCTCCAGGCCGCCGACGGCACATTCCCCGCGATCCTCGACCGCGAGAACATCCCGCGCGGCGGCGTGCGGGTGGCGGAGGTCGCGCAGACGCGCGATCCGGCGAGGCGCGTCCACCAGCCCGGCCACCCGCAGGCCGGTCCAGATGGGTTCGTCGAGCTCCCGAACGTCGATCCCCTGGTTGAGATGCTGGACATGCTCGCCGCCACCCGGGCCTACGAGGCGAACGCGACGGCGTTCCAGGCGACGAAGAGCATGGCCATGAAGCTCCTCGAGCTGCTCCGCTAACCCGGATTATTCATGAACGGCGGCAACTGGGAGAGGACGGGTGGCGCGGCGGGCG
>CAZWXA010000068.1:0-11508 GCA_964637755.1 uncultured bacterium
GGCCCGCGCCCCGGCGAGCCAGGCGGCTTCGGTGAGGGGACCGGAGCAGGCCCACGCGGCCACGGGAGCGATGCGATCAGGGGCTCTCCAGGCCTGTCAAAACGTTCGCGCCGAGCGCCGTCTCTGCTATCCTGCTCCCGTCCGACGCTCATGCGAGTCCTGCCAGCCACCCTCTCGATCGTGCTCGCCGTCGCCGCGACGCTCGGCCTGGGCGGGCCACTCACGGACCTGCCGATCCCGGCGCCGATCGGTATCGCCGAGACCACGATCAGGCGCGGCGACACCTGGGAAAGCGCGCTCGGACGGCTCGGCGCGCCCCGCCCCGTCGTTGGCGCGATCCTCGGCCGCCTCGGGCGACAGGTTGATCCGAGGCTCCTCAGGCCCACGGAGCGCTTGCTGCTGGCCAGAGGGTACGACGGGAGGCTCCTCGGCGTCACGTACCAGCGGAGCCCGCTGGAGCGGCTCGAGATCCGTCCCGACGGCGAGGGCTGGACCGTCCGGAGGATCCTCACGCCCGTCGTGACCCGGGTGGCGGCGGTCTCGGGCCGGGTCGACAGTTCGCTGTTCGTCACCATGGACCGGCTCGGCGAGAGGCCACAGCTGACCACCATGTTCGTCCAGACCTTCGAGTCGGAGTTCGACTTCGCGGCGGACGCGCTGCCGGGCGACCGCTTCAGGCTCCTCGTGGAGAAGCAGTACGCGCGGGAGGAGTTCACGGGCTACGGCAGGATCCTGATCGCCCAGTATCAGAGCACGGGCCGGCGGCCGCTCATCGCGGCGGCCTTCCCGACCGACAGGGGTGGCACGGAGTATTACGACGTCGAGGGCCGCTCCCTCGAGAAGATGTTCCTCCGTGCGCCGCTCGATTTCACCCGCATCACCTCGGGGTACTCGCATGCCCGCCGGCACCCGATCCTCGGCGGTGTGCGCCCGCACCTCGCCGTCGATTACGCGGCCCCGGCGGGGACGCCGGTCCGCGCCGTGGCCGACGGCATCGTCACGCACGCGGGATGGGACGGCGGCAACGGCATCACGGTGACGCTCCTCCATGCGCGCGGCTACCAGACGATGTACAACCACCTGTCCCGCCTGCGGGTCCGGCCATACGAGCGCGTCCGTCAGCGCCAGGTGATCGGGCTCGTCGGCTCGACGGGCATCTCGACGGGGCCTCATCTGGACTACCGGATCGCGAAGCACCACAGCTTCGTGAACCCGCTCGTCGAGAAGTTCATCCCTGGCCAGGAGTTGCCGGCTTCGGTGCGACCGGTATTCGTTCAGCGCCTCCGGGCACTGCTCGAGCGTCTCGAGCGCGAGGCCCCCTTCCCCTCCTAGACTCAGACCAGCTCAGATGGGCTGAAGGCCTCGAGGGGCCGCTGCGAGAGGGCCAGCGGTGCATCAGGACGCTCCGGGTGGGGCACCTCATGGTGCTACTCCAGATCGGTAGCATGCCGAAGGAGCTCGCGCTGAAGAACACGGAGCTGTTCGCCACGACGGTGATGCCGCACGTCCGGGACGCCTGGCCCGGCTACACGGATCGGTGGTGGCCCGCGGCCGCCCGCGGGGGCGGCGGCGCATGACGCCTTCGGATCGCACGGTCGAGCTTCGAGGCGGCGCGGTGCGCCTCCGCGTGCTCTCGGCGGGGGGCGGCCGCCCGCTCCTCTACTTCCACTCGTTCCACGATCGCGGCGCCTGGTCACCGCTCCTCGACCGGCTGGCCGAGCGCTACACGGTTCTGGCGCCGATGCACCCCGGTGTGGCGGGCTCGGAGGGGGTCGAGACGCTCGACGACGTGCTCGACCTGACGCTGGTATACGACGAGCTGCTGGCGGCGCTGGGGTTCTCGCGGGGCGCACCTCTGCGGTCCGTTCTTCGGCGGGATGGTCGCCGCGGAGCTGGCGGCGGTCTTCCCCGCGTGCACGGACGGACTGGCGCTCATCTCGCCCCTGGGGCTCTGGCGCGACGACGCGCCCGTCGCCGACGTCGTCATCCTGCCGCGCGAGGAGCTGCACGAGGCGCTGTGGAAGGATCCGGGGTCGGAGGCCGCCCGCCGCTGGGCGACCCTGCCCGAATCCGACGAGGAGAACGTCCAGGCCCAGATCGAGTCCATCCAGCGGCTCGCGGCCATGGGCCGCTTCGTCTGGCCGATCCCCGACAGGGGGCTCAAGAAGCGGCTCCACCGGATCTCGGCCCCGACGCTCCTTCTCGGGGGCGACGCGGACCGGGTCAACCCCGTCGTGTACGGCGAGGAGTGGCGGCGCCGGATCACGGGTTCGCAGGTGCGGCTCCTCTCCGGGGGGCACATGGTCCACCACGAGTCGCCGGCCGCCGTGGCCGCCGCCATCACCGCGTTCCTCGGCTGATCACGCGGCTCGCCACTCCCGAGGAGACGCCATGATCCGCAAGTTCTCGGTTCTCTACGTGGGCCAGATCGAGCTGGACAATGTCGGCCTCCGCGGCACTCCCGCGGACGCCCGGCGCTACCCCAACGAGCGCCTGATCGAGGCCTACGCGACCGTGAAGGACATCGCCCGGACGATGGACGACCTCGGCTACCACTGTCTCTGGATGGCCGAGCACCACTTCCAGCGCGAGGGGTACGAGGTCTTCCCCAACCTGATCCTCCTGTCCACCTGGCTCGCCACCCAGACCAGGCGCTTGAAATTCGGGTGCGCTTTCAACATCCTCCCCATGTGGCATCCGCTCCGCCTGGCCGAGGACTACGCCGTCGCGGACATCCTCACGGACGGCCGCGTGATCTTCGGCGTCGGCCGCGGGTACCACACGCGGGAAGTCGAGACGTTCGGCGCGCCCATGCTCGACAACGCCGCGAACCGGGAGCTGTTCGAGGAGCAGATGGACGTCCTCATGAAAGCCTTCAACGAGGAGGCCTTCAGCCACCACGGCAAGCACTACGACATCCCGCCGCCCGTGCCCTATCGCGGCTACGAGCTCCGGGAGATCACGCTCGTGCCACGGCCCATCCATCGCCCGGTCGAGATCTGGCAGCCCATCGCCAGCGGCAAGACGCTCGACTACATCGCCGCGCGCGGCATCAAGGGCATGGTGACGCTGAACGGCGAGGTGATCTTCGACCAGGTCGCGCGCGCCTATCGCGACGCGGCGGCGCGGGCCGGCCGCGCGCTCGAGCTCGGCGAGGACCTGTGCTGGGGCGTGGGCGTCTACCTCGCGCCCACCGAGGAGGAGGCGATCGCGAAGCTCGAGCCGGCGCACGACGAGCGCTACAAGTGGTTCGCGCCGTTCGGCTTCGTGCGCTACGCCGACGAGCAGGGCCGTCCCTGGGGGACGCCGGGCGCGCCGGCGCGTCTCCCGACGCTTCGCGAGGGGGTCGCGCAGAAGGCCTGGCTCTGCGGCCCGCCGGCCTCCGTCATCGACGCCATCCGGCGCTTCGAAGCACGGTATCCCGGGCTCGACCAGGTGATGATTCACTGGGCCGAGGGTATCCCCCCGGCCGAGTTCAAGGAGCAGCTCCGGTGGTTCGCCCGGGACGTGATGCCCGCCTTCGGCGGATGACGCCTCACGCGGGCCTCTGAAAGAGGCCGCCGGCTTGCGTCTGGGCCTTCTCGAGCGACCTGCCGAGGTCATACACCCACCCGGTAGTCTCCCCTCGGAACACGAGCCCAACCGGTTGTATTTTTTGCTGCTCTTCCCTCGTGGGCGAGTCATAATACCCGTGGCCGTCCGCCGGGCGGCGGGGTGGCTGACCAACCATAGACGGAGGGGTGACCAATGGCGAAGGCCAAGAAGGTGGCGTTTGGCGGGTACTCCATCAACTTCAAGGGCTGCACCGAGACGCTGACCGACGTGTTCGGCGACAAGCCGATCGGCCCGTCCGAGATGACGAAGAGGATCTGGGCCTATGTCAAGAAGAAGAAGCTTGCCGGGAAGTAGCAGCGTCCCCGGGGCCCGAGGGCGGCTCGCGGCCAGCGAGCCGCCTTTTTTTGTATACTGTCCCGGCAATGCGCCCCCGACTCTACAGCCGAGACGGCTGACCGTCCTGCGAGCAGGCGAGGGAGTTTCTCTCGCGAACGGCGATCGCATACGAGAGCATCTCGGTAGACGCGACCCCCGTGCCCCGGCAGGCGGCCCTCGACCTGGCCGCGCGAGCCCGGCGGCTGATCGTGAAGGCCGGGGGGGAGACATTGCGCTTCGAGGCCGGGCGCAACGGACCATCGCGGGCCGAGACGGACCGGTACCTCGTGCACGAGGACGGATTCCTGCGCGTGCCGGTGCTGATGATCGGAGAGCTGCTCGTTCGAGGATTCACGGAGGAGATCTACAGGGAAGCGCTCGGCGCGTCCGGGAGGGGAGAGCCGACATGATCATCGCGGAGACCGCGCGGTCCACGTACATCGACGTCTCCAAGATCGACTGGGAGCCCACGAAGTATCCCGGTATCGAGGTCAAGGTCCTCTACAGGGACGCGTCAGGCAGGCAAACGAGCCTGACCCGCATGGCTCCGGGCGCGCGGCTCCCCGATCACCGGCACGTCGGGGTCGAGCAGAGCTACGTCCTCGAGGGGACGCTGGTCGACGACGACGGTGCCTGCACGGAGGGGAACTTCGTTCACCGGCGAGCCGGGTCGGTCCACCGCGCCTGGACGCCGGACGGCTGCGTTGTCTTGGGCATCTTCGACGCCCCCAACGAGTTCCTCGCGTAGGCCGCCGGGAACGGGCCATCTGCTTCGTTGGCTCGGGCGCTCCTCCCTGCGGCGTATAGGAATACGCCTCGGTCGTCGCGTCCTCGCCGCCTCGCATCTGGCCCGTTCCCGGCGGCCTACGTGCGCGGGGTCGGGAAAGGGTCATCTGCGGGGGGGTCGAGCCGAGGCGAGGTCCGAGTCGATTGGCTCGGGCGCTCCTTCCTGCGGCGTATAGGAATACGCCTCGGTCGTCGCGTCCTCGCCGCCTCGCATCTGGCCCGTTCCCGGCGGCCTACGTGCGCGGGGTCGGGAACGGTAGTCGCGGCGAGGCCCCTCAGGTGGGGATCTGGTCGAGGCGCTCCACCACGTACTCCGGGGTGAGCCCGAGCTCCTCGGCGGGCGCATTCGCACGGTTGCACCAGCAGACCTGGTAGCCGAACGCCTTCGCGCCGGCCACGTCCCAGGCATTCGAGGACACGAAGAGCAGGTCCGCCGCGGGGAGGCCCAGTGCCCGCGGCCCGAGCGCGTAGACCGTGGGCGCGGGTTTGTAGGTCCGCACCACGTCCACGGAGAGCACGTGGCGGATGAGCGGGCCGAGCCCGCTCGACCGGACCGCCGCCTCGAGCATCATCGGCGATCCGTTGGACAGTATTGCCACCGGCCGGTCCTGGATCCGCGTGAGGGCCGCCCTCACTTCCGGAAAGCTCGCGAGCGACAGGTAGGCGTCGAGCAGCGAGCGGGTCTGCGCCTCCGTGGCCGCCACGCCGAGCCTCCGCAGCGCGAAGCGGAGGGCAGCCTCCGTGACGGCCCAGAAGTCCTGGTAGCGTCCCATCAGCGCGCGGAGCCAGGTGTACTCGAGCTGCTTCTGGCGCCAGGCGAGCGAGAGCGCCATCGGGTCGGCCGTGACCGCGCGCCCGGCCTCGACGACGGAGTGGATGTCGAACAGGGTGCCGTACGCGTCGAAGACGAAGCCGCGGATGTCGGCCATCGAGGCCTCCCGCGCGGATCAGCCGCGCCGGGCTCGCACGGACCGAACGCGGATGGGCTTCCGGACGGGCAGCGGTCGAGGTTGCTCCTGGTCGGGCTCGAGACCGGTCTCGACGAAGCCGTAGTGGAGGACCTTCTTGGCGTCGAGGAACGAGAGGCCGCGAGTCTGGGCGCCGAGGACGATCATCAGGAACTGCCGGCCGCCGCGCCAGGCCGCCACGGCGAGGTTGTAGCCGGCCTCGTGGGTGAAGCCGGTCTTCAGCGCCTGCACGCCCCCGGGGTCGTTGAAGAGCGGGATCCGCCGGGCGTAGACCCGACCACGGTAGACGAACGTCTGCCCGCCGAGGATCGTCCGCGAGGCGGGGTAGTCCCTGAGGAGCCGCGAGATCAATTCCGCCAGGTCCGCTGCCGTGCTGCGCTGGAACGGGTCCGGCAACCCGTGGGGGTTGGCGAAGCGCGTCTGGGTGAGCCCGAGCTCGTAGGCCTTGAGGTTCATCCTCGACACGAACGCGTCCTCGCCGCCGCCGCCGAGATGCTCGGCCACGGCCGTGGCCGCGTCATTCGCCGAGGCGATCCCGACGCCCTCGAGCAGGACCCGCAGGCTCACCGGTTCTCCGGTGCGGAGCCCCATCCGGTACCGCGGCGTCAGCGTCGCGCGCCGGCTGATCGTGACGAGGTCGTCCCACTGCGCCCGCCCCAGCTCGATGTCCTCGAGCGCCAGGTAGAGCGTCATCATCTTCACGAGGCTGGCGGGCGCGTGGGGCTCGTCCGGGTTCTTCGCGTAGATCGTCCGGCCGCCGGGGTCGAGGAGCAGGACGGATTCGGCGCTGAGCGAGAGCTGACGCCCGTTCTGGGCGTGAGACGCCGCCGGCGTCAGGAGGAGAACGGCGGCTACCGCGAGCGCCAGGCCGGCCCGATCCATCGCGGCATTGTAACAGCTAGCGCAGCGCCTGCTTCAATTCCTGGGAGGGTTTGAACCGTGGGACCCGCCCCCCGATGGCCACGGGCCGGCCTGTCCTCGGGTTGCGGGCCGCCCGGCGTTTCAAGCGCCCGACCGAAAAGGTGCCGAAGCCGACGAGCGTCACGGGCTCCCCTCGCTTGAGCGCCAAGCGGATGTTGACGAGCATCGCCCCCAGCGCGCGTTCCGTGACCGTCTTCGGCCACCCGGAGGCCTTCGCCATGCGCGCGATCAGGTCGGCCTTGGTCATGCGCGCCGCATGCTAGCAGACCCATGCTATGCTGGCAAGAACGATGCGCCGCCTGCGAGCACTCAGCCTCGCCGCGCTGGCCCTCGTGGCAGGGGCCCACGCGCTCGAAGCCGGGTCCGGTCGACCCGTCGACTGGAACCGGCTGACGCTCGACGGCCAGCGTCTGGTGCAGCCCGTCCTCGCCGGCTCGCAGGTCACCCGAGACGTCCGAAACATCAGGTACCCAAGCTCTCGGGAGATCTGGGAGTACTTGCTCGACAACCCCGACTTCGCCGCAGACGTCGCCAGGGTCCTGCGCGAGGGGAAGTATCGGATCCAGCGCGTGGGCGACCACTACGAGGCGGACGACGGCCGCGGCGTCAACGGGCTCGTGAGGCCGCTCTACGTGGAGGGCGGGCGGCGCATCTTCTACCTCGAAGGGCGGTACGATTCCAGGTGGTTCCCCACGCTCCGGGGCCGGGCGGTGCTCGTCCTCGACAGCGAGTACACCGAGGGGACCGACAGGACGCCGCACGCCGACGTGCGGCTCGCGGGGTACCTGCGAATCGACAACTTCCTTTTGGGCGCGTTCCTCGCGGTCGCGCGGGACTTCAGCGAGAAGGCCTTCGACGAGAAGGTCCGGAAGTTCTTCGGTCACGTCGAGCGCGTGAACCGGCGTGCCCGCGACGATCCGCGCGGGCTGGCGGACCTGCTGGCCGCGCAGCCGGGTCTGAAGCGCGAGCGGGTGGCGGAATTCCGAGCGATCCTTCTCGACCGCCCTCGCCCAGCCCGACGCGTCTGATCCGGGCCCGGCCGCGTCTACATCCCCAGGGCGCCCCGGGCCTCGTCCATCACCGTCTCGGTGATGATGGCGTAGCCCTTCCCCTCCGCGTAGCGCTCGATGGCCTTCCTGGCCATCGGCCGGATGAAGGACGGGATCCGCTCGACTCGCGCCTCCGCGTCGGGGTTCCAGCGGACGGCGCCAGCGGCGGTCTCCTCCTGGCCGGAGAGCATCGTCGCGAACGGGCATCCCGAGCCACCGGATGCCCCGCTATCTCCCGGGCTCGCTTCGCCCGAGTCCGCGGCATCGCGCGGTCCTCGCGCGTCGTCCCGCACCACCATGTCGAACGGCTGGGCCAGCGAGCTGCGCAGGTGCTCGAACGGCCGCTCGGGTTCCGCGCGGCCGCCCACCTTGACCCCGAGGCTCCGGATCATCTGCGTCTCGAACTGGTTCGTGAGCATCGCGACGCGGAAGCCGCACTCGGGACAGCGAAAGGTCACCGCGAGCGAGCCCTCATCCGGCCCCGCGGTCTCGAGAAGTCGCATCGGCTGGTCGCAGTCGAGGCAGAGGAACTTCACGGTCTCGCCATCCTAACACGGAGCCCGGCACGCAGCGGCGGGCAGTGACGCCGCGCCGCCGCCGTTTGCATCAGCACGAGCGCGACCGCGGCCAGCGCCATCAGGTCCCACCTGAGCCCGAAGGCGGCGCGAGCCGCAACGAGCGAGAAGAAGACGTAGGCCGCGAACCGGGCCCGGGCGTGTCCCTTCCAGAGCAGATACGCGACCACCGGCGCGACGAATGTCGAGGGCCGCCACCAGAGGCCGGCCAGCGCCTGGACGATCGACGTCCCCACGAGTCCCGCGGCGACCAGGACGATGGCGGGTGGGGGCCGCATCCGGGAACCGGGCCGGCGGGGGGGTCCAGTCGGTCCAGCAACGGTCACAGGACCGACTGTATCACCGCCCCCCACTCCGGACCACTCCGGGGCCCGCGGGGTTCGACGAGATCGACCTCCACGACGACCGTTGGGGTGTGAGGGAGGAGCGGTGCCCATCGCGCAGGACCGCGGCCAGCCGGTCGAGAGAGCCGGTGAAGACGGGCAGGCCGAGCAGAGCCTGAGCGAAGGCGTGAGCGGCGATCTCGGAGAGGGCCGGCACCCCTGAGTCCCACCGCCAGGGGCCGAGCCGCCCGAGCGTGACGCGGGCGAGCGCCGAGGCCGGCCCGAGCGCCGTCGCCTCGAGGTGGTGGAACAGTTCGTGCGCGAGGTAGATGTCGGCCACCGGCAGCGGGTGGGCGGAGGCGCGGATCGTGGCGATCGGGCCGGCGAAGAGGCGGATGGTTGCCGGACGCGGCTGGTACTCGGCGATCCGGAGCATGGTCCCGAGGGCGGGCGATTCGTCGGACCAGACCACCTCCACGCGGAGCACCGCCGCCAGGCGGTGAGGATCGGCCTGCCCGGCCGCGCGGTACGCTCGCGCCGCCTCCGTCCCATGCGTCACCGCGACCCGCACGGCCGCCGCGCGGCGCTCGTGATCGAGCCGGCGCCCGATGTGGTCGTCCGCCAGCCGCGCGAGCCCCCAGCGCTCCGCGTCCGGCTCCGGGGCGAGAAGGTCGTCCGGGAGAGACATGGTGTCATCCGCATGGAATATCGCAGGCGGGGGAGTGCCAGGGCGGGCCCCAGGCTGCCGCCGCACCGGGTGCCGACTGACGAGCGGAGGCGTCCTCGACATCAGCGACCCGTCACGGCGAACGCGGGATGCCGATGACCACGATCGCGTCCCCCTGCGGAAGGCCCGCCAGCTCGCCTCCCCCCACCGCCTCCACCTGCGCCCAGCTCACGAGCCCGGAGAGATCGAGGAGATGCTCGCCGATCCCGAGGAAGATCTCCGGGAAGATCACGCTGTCGCCCGAGTAGAGAGTGGTCTCGTCCCAGATCCGGTGCAGCAGCGCCACGCCGTCCCCCGCCCGCCCCTCGCGCGCCACGCCGCCGCCCTTCTGGAGCTTGATGAACCCCGACCGGTCGACGACACGGATCGGCCGCCGCGTGCGGGTGAAGAACCGGAGCCAGCGTTCCTCGCGCGTGGCGGCGAAGACGCCGAGCCCGGGCGTGCATGCGATCAACTCCGGTGTGGCGTGGCCGGGACCGAACGCGGCCGCGGCGATCCCGCGCGCCTCCTCCTCCGAGATCGTCTCGCGCAGGTCCCGGGCCCGGAGCTCGGTCGCGCCGAGGGCGGTGGCGCGCACGCGCTGGCGGGCGGCGTCCACGTCGACATGGACCTCGACGGACTGCGGCGCAGCACCGAGCCGGATCACGCTCGCCCGCGCCTCCTGCTTGATCGCGGCGAGGTCTTCCGGCTGCGGGTTCGGGATGACGCGCTCGACCACGTCCTGCACCATCGCGAGCGCGACGCCGATCGACGAGATCACCTCCGCGTGCTCGGCGATCCGGTAGAGCAGGCCGAGCCTGCGGGCGGTGAACGGGATCAGCGCGCTCGCGCCGCCCCCGCCCCCGACGAGCACCACCTGGCCGCGCTCGAGCCGGTACTCCTCGATGAGCGTCTCGACCAGTGGAATGATCTTCCGCGCCGCCGCCTCGAGCACCTGCTCGGCGGCGGCATCCACCGACACGCCGAGCCGCGCCGCGAGTGGCGCCCAGGCCCGGCGCGCGTTCTGGGCGTCGCCGTGCGAGTAGTCCCCGGGCCTGGCCAGGCCGAGCACGTTGGCGGCGCAGGTCGTGGTGAGGGCGAAGAGCTTGCCCCCGGACCGCACGGCCGCGTAGTCGTCGGGATCGCCCGCCTTCGGCCGGAGGAGCACCAGTTCCGGGTCGTCGATCTCCCCGGGCTTCGCGAAGGCCGAGTACGGGAGGCCCGCGATGTGGGCGCTCCGGGGGCCGACGTCGACGATCTGCCGGCCGGCGACGCGGATCAGGCTCCCGCCCGCGATGCCGAGCACGCGCACGTCGAGCGAGTGGACGTTCGTGCGGTGCCCTCCCAGCTCGACGTACCTGAGCGTCGGCCGGCCATGGCGGATCACGCCGATGTTGGTGCTGGTCCCCCCGACCTCGAAGAAGACACCGTCGGAGACGCGGAGGTGCATGAGGGCGCCGGCCACGCTGGCGGCGGGGCCGGAGAGCATGGTCAGGATCGGCCGGCGGCGCATCTCGGCCGCGTCCATGACGCCGCCGTCGCCGCGCATGATCATGAGCGGCGCCGTGATGCCCGCGGCCCTGATGCTCGACTCCGCCATCTCCGCGGTCTCCACCATCTTGGGCAGGATGCTGGCGTTGATCACGGCGCTCCGCGTGCGCACGGTGAGCCCGTAGAGCTTGGAGATCTCGTGGCCGCCCGTGGCGGGGAGGCCCATGTCGGCCGCCGCCTGCATGACCTGGCGCTCGGGCCCGGGCTCGTCCACACTGAACGCGTCGCTGGCGACGATGACCTTCGCCCCCTGGGCCCGCAACAGATCGATCGCCTGGCGGATCGTCTCCTCGCCGAGCGAGCGCCGGTCGAGGAACGTGTGGCAGGTCGTGAGGAGACGGCCGGGCGCCAGCTCGAGCGCGTCCACGGCCGTCCCCCGGCGGGCGAGGAACCCCTCCAGCACGCCGCCGCCCATGCCGACGATCCCGACCGGCGCCACGTCCCCCTCGAGGAGCGCGTTCGTGGCCTGCGTGGTGCTGTGGGCGAGGAAGACGACGGCGCCGGGATCGATGCCGAAGCCCTGGAGCGCGCGCTGGAAGACCTCGACGACCCCGTGGGCCACGCCCTCGGGCGCGTCGTGCGTCGTGAGGACCGCGGCCTTGCCGAGGATCGCGTGAGTCGAGTTGTCGAGGACGACGGCCTTGGTGAACGTCCCGCCGACGTCGATGCCGATCCGGACCTTCATGGGAGAGCCTCAGG
>CAZWXA010000068.1:11608-13069 GCA_964637755.1 uncultured bacterium
AGCCTCAGGGCTCCCCCGGCGCCGCGGCGTTCGGTTTCATCGGAGCCTCAGGACCCGAGCATGAACCAGGCGATGAGGGCGTTGATCGCGACCATGAGCCAGCCCCACGGCAGCGCGGTTTTCAGGAAATCCTTGTGCGTCACCTTGGTGAAGCCGAGCGTCCACAGCGTCCAGGAGTTGGTCGGGTCCTGGCTCCCCTGCAGGCACAGCGGGCCTCGCCACACGGCGTACAGATAGGGAACCGCGACGTACTGGGCCTGGAGCATGATCGCCAGCACGGCGGCGCCCGTGCCCACCACCGCGAACGGTCCCCGGTAGATCGCGAGCGGGGCGAGGAGGGCGAAGAAGATCGAGGTCTGGAGCGGCGTCTTCGGCAGGATCGGCTCGAAGATCGGCTGGAGGGCCTGCTGGACGTGGGGAAGCTGGCCGGCCACGATCAGCATCCCGCAGATGATCCAGAGCGCGGCGATGGTGGCGATGTCGGGGAAGGCGTCGTAGAAGGCCTTGTGGAAGAGGTCGACCGTGCCGCGGAGACTCCGCCCCCGCCCGGTCGCCACGAGCGCGAAGAGGATCCCCAGCAGGAAGGCGGGGATCATCGGCCACTTGAAGAAGGCCACGGCCGCGAGCGGGACCGCCGGGGCCAGATACGCCCAGCGCGGCACCCGGGTCCACGTCGCCGCGGCGTCGGGCGGGGCGGCGATCGCCGCGAAGCGGCGTGTCCCCTCGCGCGCGAGGTTCCAGGCGGACATCGCGAGCGCGCAGCCGAGGTACACGGCGAAGCCGGCGATGAAGAAGCGGAGGGAGACGCCCTCGTAGGTGATCCCCGGGAAGAACTTCTGGAAGATGCCGAACTCGACCAGGTTCAGGTAGTTGCCGGCGCCGATCGCCATCGTGAAGGCGGGGGCCGCGACCCTCGGCGGGATCCCCATCGACATCATGATCGGCAGCGCGATCACTCCGACGCCGATGGCGGCGCCGACGCCGTAGAGGGAGGTGAAGAGGAAGGCCGTCACGAGCGAGACGACCCACGCGACGACCAGCGGCCGATCCCCCGCCAGCTCCACCGCCGACCGGATCAGGCTCTCCGCGATCCCCGTCTGGACCAGGATCTGCCCGAACCAGGCGCCGAAGACGATGATGATGACGGCGCTCGCGTAGGCCGTGGCGCCGCCGTCGATGACCTTGCCGAGGATCTCCTTGAGCGGCGCGCCGGTGGCGGCCGCCCAGAGGATGGCGAGCAGCATGAGCACGATGATCGGGCTCTGGCCCCGCATGACGGCGATGACGCCCACGAGGAAGAACACCAGGAGCAGGATGCCGAGGGCGAGCTGCATGGGCGCGAACCTCCCCGACGAATTCGTCCCGGTCGGCGTGACGAGCCATCGCGCTCGAGCGGGGCCAGCCGCGGCGAGTCTAGGCGCGAGCCCGCGATGCTGTCAACGAAGCTGGCGCGCGGGCTCC
>CAZWXA010000069.1:0-13057 GCA_964637755.1 uncultured bacterium
AGCTCTCGAGGGCGCAACCAGGATCCAGAAAATCCGATTGAAGCCTGAGGACTGGTCGCGACTTGAAGAGCTAGCCGATCAGCTCTCTCGACAGGGAGTCTCGGCCACAGCTGGCCAGGTCGCAAGCGTAATGATCCACACGCAGCTAGAGCTTGTTACGCCATCGGCTGCGCGACACCCGCGAACCTCTCGTCGGCCAGGGGCACGCCGCCGCTCCTGAACCCGGTGATTCGCTCAGTGCGGGGCGGGTCTCCGTCACGGAACCCCGGCCGTCCGCCACGATAGCGTGTGGAACCGAGCGGTGGCGCCGGAGTCCGAAACTTACCGGCTCGAACTCCGAGTCGAGGATGGGCGTGACGACCAGCGGGGCCGCGCTCTGCGCGACAGATCGCGCACGGTGGGAATGGCCAACTCACGCTGCCCGCCCCCGGGCTTCGGCATCGAAGCGCGTAGGAAGGGCTGCGGGAGATAGAGACGCTCCCGCCGGTCGGGCTCCAGCACGTTGAGGTTTTCCTCCACGCGCAGCTCGAAGTCGTCGAGCGTGACGTCGTCCACGCCAGGCGCCCCGTCGTTGTCCTCGATGTGGTGCCACGCGTCGAGCAGCGTCGCGAAGGCGTGGATGCGCGGAAAGACAATCCTCGTCTCGGTCGTCCCCGAACCTCCGTATAATGACCGTCATGGCGTCCGGCCTGAAGACGCGACTCGACTACGACGACTACCAAGCCATCCCGCCCGACGGAAAGCGGTGGGAGCTGATCGACGGGGAGATCCACGTGACGCCTGCCCCCAGCCCTGTCCACCAGCGTCTCGTCTTGCGGCTCGCCCAGGCGCTTCAATCTCATTTCCAGGCGCCCGCCGAAGTGTTCGTCGCCCCGATCGACGTCATCCTCACGCCGTTCGACGTGCTCCAGCCCGACGTGGTCGTTGCCATGAACCCCGCGCAGGTCTCGGCGCGGGGCATCGAAGGTCCACCCTTCCTCGTCGTCGAGGTACTCTCGCCCACGACGACCGTGTACGACCGCACCATCAAGTCGCAACGCTACGCTGTCCTCGGCGTCCCGCACTACTGGATCGTCGACCCCGCAAGCGCGCGGGTGGAATGCTACCGCGCCGCCGGCCAGACGTATCTCTCTGTCGCGGGCGCCGGGCCCAACGACACCCTCGCGCACCCCGATTTCCCCGGCGTCGCGATCTCGCTCGGCATGCTGTTCGCGTAGTCGCTCAGAAGGGGTCGTGGTCGAAGATGACCACCTCGCGGTCACCGGCGAGCTGTAGGTGAGTGTGCGCGCCTTTCCGTGCAGCGCGTGCGCGATCTTCAGGTAGAGCCATACCGGCGCCGGCCCCGTCAGAACCACCTCAGCTCCTTCGCCGGCCAGTTCTCTCGCCTGTTCGACGTAGGCGGCCAGCTCTGCGAGTTTTGGCGTCTCCACGAACAGCGTCTTGAGATCAATCACGCGGCGCTGCGACATCACGTCAACTACTCTTCGCACTTGCCGGCGCTTCGAAGACAACGTCGTAGCACTTTACGTCGTACGGGCGGTTCGTCTGCACGTACCCAAACCGCACTCGACTCTTCAGCGTGACGGCGGCGGCCGCGGCGGAAGCAAGCTTCTGGCCGCCCGTCACGTCAACCACGATGTCTCCCCGTTCGATTTTGGCCTCCGACTCCTCGTTGATCAGCTCACGGATGGCGGCGACTAGATCTCGGAATATTTGGTCCTCCGTCACCTCAGCGGGCACACGGCCGGCCAACTCGGGCCATGTCAGGATGATGGACCTGAACCGATCGTCGCCGCGCGCGCGGTAGTAGAGGTCCTTCGCCGTGGCGTAGCTCAGCAGCCCAATCTCGTCGAGCCGCCAGAGCGCTTGCTCGACGTTCGTCGCCTCGCGGCGTTCGATGATCCGGGCGCTTGATGGCGCACAGATCAAGCGCGACCTCGCCGAGCGAGTCGAGGACGTCAAAGCGCTGCTCGCACGCCACACTCCGCAGGCGCGTCAAGCGCTCCGGACGCTCCTCGACGGGAGGATCGTCATGGAGCCGATCATCGAGGACACGCATCGCGGCTACCGGCTCTCGGACCGGCTCAACGTCGGACGGCTCCTTTCAGGGTGAGGTCTTCGGCGCGCTGGAGCCTCCGATGGCAGCGGATCACGGCAACAGCCAGACGGTGGTGGCCCCAACGGGATTCGAACCCGTTCTTGCGTCATCACCATGTCTTCGCACCTTCTTACGCTCTTACGCGGCATCAAGTCGAAAACGCCCGACCCAACCGACACACGCACATCGGCCTTCATGGGCTCTCCCTGCCACTCTCCTCGGTGTGGCTTCCCCGGGGCATTCCGGCCGCGGCCAGATCGACCGGGCGGGGATCTGGCCCACGCCGGCTCTCGGATGACGCGCATCCCGGCAGGACGCATCAGGAATGCGCGGATCATCGAGAGGCCATTACTTCCCCTGGAAGAGGCCATGCATCTCGGAGCGTAATGCGCGGAAGCGATCCTTCGTGTGGGCAACCTTCGCCAGCTGGTCCGGCGTCAGCACCGCCCGGATTTCCAGCGCGACCGCCAGCCGGTCCTGTGACATCTGCTCCCAGAGCTGGGCGAGGCGCTCGCGGTACGGCTTGAGATCGTCCGCTTGCAGGGGACCTGGCGCCAGCAGTCGGTCGGTCAACTCCGCCTGCGCCGCGCGGAGCTGCTTGATCGAGCTTCTCGACTTCGCCCGATGCGCGGCCATGATCTCCGTGACCCGGCTCTCCTGATCGGCCGTCAGGTTGGCGGCTTTCAGAAACACCGCGAACATGCCCGGTCCCCGCCGGCCCATCTCGGAGGCGGCAGGGTGTTCATCGGGGTCGGCGAGCACGGGGGTGGCCCACAGGGTCGTCGCCGCGAGTCCCACCAGGAGCAATCGCAAAGGCTTCGTCATCACCGTGTCACTCCTCATCGCCCGATACGGGCGTTCACGTGTCCAGGTCGCCGAGGGGAAGACTTCCCAGATCCTCGGCAACCGCGAGATCATCGATGCCGACTCCGAACGAGAACGTGTGGCCCGGGCCGAGTCCTCCGTGGTCGGCGGACCCCTCCACGGGACCGGGCGGCCACGGCGACAGCTCGTCGGGGCCTGCCGTGGCCTGCCTCGCGGCGGGTTCGGCTCGCGAGGCCTGGGGAGGCACGACGAGCGGCTCCCGCGACCGATCCAGGCGGCTCCATTGCCATGCGAAGAGGACGTTCATACCCAGCAACAGGGCGAGGGCGGCCGTGGCAACCGGCATCCACACGGGGCCGGGCCATCGCCTCGAACGAGCGACGGCAATCCGCGGCGGCTCCTCCTCGAGGATCCGGTGGATTACCTGCACGTCGTCGAGGACGCGATGATAGCGCGCGGCACAGGCCGCACACTCCTCCAGATGCCGGCGGTCAGCGGGCGTGCCGTCGCCGGCCTGGAGCAACACGAGCGCCCTTTCTCGAAGACATCGCCTCATCTGCTGTCTCCCAGCTCCCGTCGCAAGTGGCGGACGGCCCGGAAGAGATGGCGCTTGACACTGCCCGTGCTCACGCAGAGGGCCCTGGCCACCGCCTCGGTCGTCCACCCTTCGATGTGCCGCAGGACGAAGGCCTCCCGCTGGCGCGGCGAGAGCCCCCGAAAGGCTTGCCAGATCCGCTCGCGCGTGTCGGCGCTGACGGCCGCCTCTTCCGGGGTGAGTCCCCGGCTCGGCGCGATGCCGTCCTCGAACACCTCGCAGGCTCGCTTCCACCACTTCCACCATCCTGACCGCCGCCGGTCGTGGCAGGCATTGACCGCCACCCGGGTCAGCCACGCTCCCCAGTTGACCGGCTGCGGCTCGCGGCACTGGGCCTCGTGCAGCTTGACGAAGACGTCTTGCCAGATTTCCGCCGCTTCCTCCGGATCGCCGAGCAGCAGGCGACACAGTCGGAGCACCCGCGGAGACTCCGCCTCGTAGAGCGTCTCAAAGCTCGCCCGGTGCACCTGGACGACCTCGACCTCTCCCATCTCGGCGGGTCTCGCACAGATTGACGAGTCGCCCGCTTGGCGGGTTGACGCGGCGGTCGCGAGCCGCCGTGCGATCACGGGCCTGGCGGGTGGCATCGAATTTGGGGGCGCCGAGCTTGGCCCAGGGGCCGGCGGCGCCGGGGCCGGCAGGGGCGGCGGCGGTGGGGCTGTGAGCACCCGGACCCAGTAGTGCGGCGTGCCGACTCCGTCGCCGCGAACCTCATGCCGGCCAGGGGGGGTAGCGGACCACTCCGGACGGCGGCGGTGGCCATCGGGCAGCAAGGCCCACCGGTGGGGCGCCCACACGCCGTCACCCCGAAGCTCGTAGCGGCCGTGAGCAGAGGGGAACCTGCCCACGACTGGCGGCGGAGGTTCTTGTCCACCGGGCATACGAGAACGCATCCCACTTCTACAAAGAGACGAACGAGGCGGGCTGCCGGTTGACCGACTGGTTCTTTTCCCCGGCAGGCGTCAACGAGCAGCGCCCGACAGTCGTCATAGTCGCAGACGTCGGTTCTGCCCGGCCTCGGGCCGCGGAGGCTCGGGGCCTCGCATCGTGAGTTACAATCGGTCTCGTCATGCGTGTGCATCTGACCACCCTGGGTTGTCCCAAGAATCAGGTCGACTCCGAGCTGATGCTCGGCATGCTGGGCGCCGCGGGGGTTCCCATCGCCGAGCGCGCCGAGGACGCCGAGTGCCTGATCGTCAACACGTGCGCTTTCATCGACCGCGCCCGCCAGGAGTCGGTCAACATGATCCTCGAGCTGGCGCAGCTCAAGGAGGGGGGGCGCTGCCGCTCGCTGATCGTGACGGGATGCCTGACCCAGCGCTACGGGCGGGAGATCCTCGACGAGATGCCGGAGGTCGACGCCATCCTCGGCACGTCCGAGCTCACCCGGATCGTCGACCTGGTCCGCCAGGCGGCTGGCCGCCAGGACTGGGCGACATCGGCGCCCCCGGGGTATCTCTACGACGCGAGCACGCCACGGCTCCTCGCGTCCCGCGTCCCGTACGCCTACGTGAAGATCGCCGAGGGCTGCGACATGGGTTGCACCTTCTGCGCCATCCCGCAGTTCCGGGGCCGGCACCGGAGCCGTCCGCCCGCCGACGTCGTCGCCGAGGTCGAGGCACTCGAGCGCCGCGGCATCCGGGAGGCGATCCTCGTCTCGCAGGACACGCTCGCCTACGGCAAGGACCGTCCCGGTGAGGGTGATATCGGCGATCTGCTGCTGGCGCTGTCCGGGACCGCGATGCCGTGGATCCGCCCGATGTACCTCCATCCGGCGCACGTGAACGACCGGCTCATCGACAAGCTCGCCCGGGCGCGGATCGTGCCGTATCTCGACATGCCGGTCCAGCACGGGGATGACGGCATCCTCCGCGCGATGCGCCGAGCGGTCACCGCGCGGCGGATGAAGGAGATCGTCCGCGCCTTCCGCGACGCGATTCCCGACCTCACCCTCCGCACGACCGTGCTGGTGGGGTTCCCCGGAGAGGCAGAGTCCGCGTTCCGGAACCTGCTCGATTTCGTCGAGGAGGTTCGCTTCGAGCGGCTCGGCGTCTTCACCTACTCGCCCGAGGAGGGGACTCCGGCGATCGGGCTGCCCGGCGAGGTCCCGCGCGAGGTCGCCGAGGAGCGCGCCGCGATCGTCCAGGAGCACCAGGACCGGATCGCCTTCGACCGCGCGACGGCGCTCCAGGGGACCGTCCAGCAGGTCCTGGTCGACGGCGCGAGCGAGGACCCCGCCTTCGCCTGGGAAGGGCGCATGGCGGGGCAGGCGCCGGAGATCGACGGCGTCGTCTACCTGCGAGGGACGGGCACTGCCGCGGGACGGTTCGAGACCGTGCGAATCACCGAGGTCGAGGGATACGAGCTCGTCGGCGAAGTGCTGCAAGGGAAAGGGGGGCGAAGGCTGGAATCGGCGGACGTGTTGCGAGCGCGCCGGGTGACGGGGCTCGAGCAGGTCGAGGCGCAGGGATAACCCGGACGATCGCCGACCGGGTCGCCATCGTCGTCGCGACCGCGGCGGGCTCGGGCTGTGCGCCGATCGCGCCGGGCACGGTCGGGAGCGCCGTGACCCTGCTGGCGCTCTGGCTGATGCCGTTCTCGATCTCCCTCCGCGTCGCCATCCTCCTGGTCGTCACGGTCGCCGGCACGCTGGCGTCGGAGCGCGTCGAGCGCCTGGTCGGAAGGAAGGACCCGGGCCTCATCGTGATCGACGAGGTCGCCGGGATGACCCTCTCCGTGCTCGTCCTTCCGCTGACCCCCTGGGTGCTGCTCGCGTCCTTCCTCCTGTTCCGCTTCTTCGACGTCGTGAAGCCGTTTCCCGCGAACCGCGCGCAGGCATTGCCGGGCGGCGTCGGTGTCCTGGCCGACGACCTCATCGCGGGAGCCTATACGCTCGGTGTGCTGCTCGCGATGCGGGCTTCGCTCGGCGTTCCGGCATGACCGGCGCCCTCGTGCTGACGGTCGGCGCCGCGCAGCTCGCGGCCGCGACCGACCCGGCGGGCCGGAGGGTCGCGCTGGCCCTCCTGGCCGAGGGGCTGCCGGTCGCGTCGCGGCAGATCGTCGACCAGGACGACGTCGCCCTCGAGGCGGCGCTGCGCCAGGCGATCGACGCCTACGGGCTGGTCGTCGTCCTGGCGGGGTCGCTCGGCGGCGCCGGCGAGATCGTGCGCCGCGTGCTGGCGCGCGTGACCGGGACCCGCCTCGTGCTCAACGAGCGCGTGCTCCACGCGATCGAGGAGGTCTTCCGGCAGCGCGACCGCGCGATGCCGCGGCGCGCGGAGCGGCTGGCACTCCTGCCCCAGGGGGCCGTTCCCTGGACGATCCCGTCGGGCGAGCCGGGCTGGCTCCTGGAAACCGAGAGCGGCAGCATCGTCGTGCTGCCGGGCGGGGGGTCCGTCCCCGCCGAGGTCCTCGACCGGCATCTGCTCCCGTACGCCCGCGAGCGCTTCTCGGGCCGGGACACGGTCCTCGTCCGTACCCTGCGCACGATCGGCGTGGCCCCGGCGGAGATCGAGGAACGACTCGCCTCGTTCCTCGGTCACGAGGGCGAGGCGGCCGTCACCTGCTTGACGGTCGACGACGAGGTGTGGGTGCGGATCCGGGCGCGCGCGGCGTCGCTCCCTCTCGCCGCGGCGGCCCTGGCTCGCGTCGAGGTGGATGTGCTCGACCGCCTCGCCGCGGACTGCTATGGCCGGGACGGCGACACGCTCGAGCGCGTCGTGGGCGCGCTGCTGCGTGACCGGGGAATGACGCTCTCGGTCGCCGAGTCGTGCACGGGCGGTCTGGTGGGCCACCGCATCACCAACGTGCCCGGGTCATCCGCGTACTTCGAGCGCGGCGTGATGGTGTACTCGAACCGCGCCAAGGAGGAGATGCTCGGAGTCTCCGAGAGCGTCCTCCGCGCTCACGGCGCCGTCAGTGCCGAGTGCGCCGAGGCGATGGCCCGCGGGATCTGCGCGGCGTCGGGGACCGCGTGCGGCCTGGCGGTCACCGGCATCGCCGGCCCCGAGGGGGGCTCGGCGGCCAAGCCTGTCGGGACCGTGTTCATCGGCCTCGCGGTCTCCGGCGAGACCGTCTCGCGCCGCTTCCGGTTCCTCGGTGATCGGGAGTCGGTGAAGTGGCAATCGTCGCAGATGGCGCTGGACCTGCTGCGGCGGGCGTTGCTCGCCGGGGCGACGGCGTGACGGGCGTGGCAGGACGCCGGAGAACGCAGAGGCCGCTCGAAGAAAGCCCGATCAGGGTTAGGATGGATGGCGTGATGGCCCCTGATCTCGCGCGATCGATCCGATGGGTCGGGTGGACCATGGGACTGCTGGTCCTGGCCCTGGCGGCCCACGCCGGAGTCGCGCCGGCGCAGCCCCGCGGCCGGTCGGTCACGCTCCAGGAGGTCACGGTCGATTCCAGCGACGGGACGACCGTCCGGATCAGGACCTCGGGAGCGCCGAGGTACCAGACGATGCTCCTCGACACGCCCACACGCCTCGTGATCGACCTCGGCGACGCGGTCTACGCGTGGCGGAAGGCGCCCCTCACGCTCGGCGGCGATCCGATCAGGCAGATCCGCGCGAGCCAGTACAGCAAGACCGTGGCGCGTGTCGTCATCGAGCTGTCGCGCAAGGTTCCCTACAGGATCCTCGCGAGCCGGGTGGGACTGAGCATTGTCCTGGAACCCGTGACGGCGAAGGCCGAGCCGGGCCGTCGCGGATCGTCCGCGGGAGTGACCCCATCCGAAGCGACTCCCGCCGCGTCCGCGGCAAGAGGCGCAGAGCGGCCGGAAGAGCTGTCGGCCGCGTCTGCGATCGCCGCGCCTCCTGCTGGCGGCGAGGGGAGCGCGCCGCCGCGTCCCGCGGAGGCCCGAGCCGCGCCCCCCGAGGAGAACGCCGTCACGGCGCGGGAGCCGGGGCCGGACGCCGGCGAAGAAGGGGCGACGGCCGAGAAGGTGGAGAAGATCGAGACGGTGGTGAAGCCGGAAGCCGTCGATACTCCGCGCCCGGTGGAGCCCGCCGTTCCGCCAGTGGCGTCGTCCAGCCCGGCGCCGGGAAAAGGGAGTGTCGCCGCGGTGAGACCCGGGGCCGGGGTTCAAGCCGCTCCCTTCGAGCTGGACCCGAGAGCGCTCGCGACTCGAGGGCTCGATCGCGAGATCGATGGCGACCACGCCGGCGCGATCGCGGACCTCCGGGCGGCACTCGAGACCGAGCCCGACCCCGCGCGGCGCGCTGGAATCGAAACCCTGCTCCAGCTGCTCACGGAACCGTCGCAATAGCCGGACGCGGCGCGGGCCCCGCCCGTCACCCGGGGCCGCAGGGGATCCGACAGGACGCCTCGGTGGGAGTGGCCCCCGGTGCGAGTCGGGCCGAAGAGGAGCGGCCGGACGTGCGCGCGTTCGTCGCGGTTCACCTGGATGACGCCACGCGCGCCGCGCTCCGAGCCCGGATCGAGAGCCTGCAAGCGGCCGCCCCCGCCGTGGCCTGGGTCAAGGCCGAGAATCTCCACGTGACGCTCAAGTTCCTCGGCACCATCCAGAGCGCGTCGCTCGAAGGGATCACAGCGGGGCTCGGAGCCGCGGCGCGGCAGTCGGCGCCTTTCGACCTGGTCGTTCGCGGCCTCGGCGCGTTTCCGGGTCCGACGAGCGCGCGCGTGATCTGGGCGGGCGTGACGGAGGGCCGAGACGCGATGCGCGACCTGGCCGCGCGCGTCGAGGCCGCGCTCGAGCCCATCGGTTTTCCGACTGAGCCTCGCCCGTTCTCCGCGCACGTCACGCTCGGCCGGATCCGCGAGCCGCGCCGCGACGCGCGGCTGGCGGAGCTCATCGCGGCCAGTGCCGCCGTCGATTTCGGGCGGGTCCGCGTCCGGGCGATGGCGTTGATGCGGAGCGATCTGTCGCCACGGGGCGCCCGCTACTCCAAGATGGTCGAGGTATCCCTTTCTGGACATTGACACGCCGGCCGCGCCTCGCTCACTGTGTCCAGAGCGGAGGTGGACGCTCGAACCTCGGCACGGAGCGGGGATGCTCGGGCCACGCACGCCCTGGCAGCGGGCAGGGTGGCGCGGGGTCCGGCAGGCGGGTGCTCGCGGGGCGGGGGCAGAAGGTGTCCGGGTGCGGGATGGGCGCGGCCTGGGCGGGGAGCCGCTGGTTCGAGTCGCCGGGACTCGCGGGGATCCGCCGGGTCACGGCCGCGCGTTGACTTTTGGGGAGACGGCTTCTAGAATGCTCATAACTTATTGCCAGATCGAACATTTCAGGCGTTCGTCGCGGGCGCGGAGGCGAGCATGGCCGAGGTGAAGAACGACCGGCGTCAGGCACTCGACCTCGCCATCTCGCAGATCGAGCGGCAGTTCGGCAAGGGCGCCATCATGAAGCTCGGCGCCGGCGCCCTCGACGAGATCGCGGTCATCCCGACCGGCGCCATCTCGCTCGACGTCGCGCTCGGCATCGGGGGCATCCCCCGGGGCCGCGTGACGGAGATCTACGGGCCCGAATCGTCCGGGAAGACGACGCTCGCGCTCCACATCATCGCGGAGGCGCAGCGTCCCGGCGGCATCGCCGCGTTCATCGACGCCGAGCACGCCCTCGATCCCATCTACGCCAAGAACCTCGGCGTCAACACCGACGAGCTGCTGATCTCCCAGCCCGACACGGGCGAGCAAGCCCTCGAGATCGCCGAGACGCTCGTCCGCTCCAACGCGGTCGACGTGATCGTCATCGACTCCGTGGCCGCGCTGGTCCCGAAGGCCGAGCTGGACGGCGACATGGGCGACTCGCTCCCGGGCCTCCAGGCGCGGCTCATGTCCCAGGCGCTCCGCAAGCTCACCGCCGCCATCGCCCGCTCCGGCGGCGCGGTGATCTTCATCAACCAGTTGCGTGAAAAGATCGGGGTCATGTTCGGATCCCCGGAGACCACGACGGGGGGGCGGGCGCTGAAGTTCTACGCGTCGGTGCGCCTGGACGTCCGCCGGCAGGACGCGATCAAGCAGGGCGCGGAGTCGATCGGGGTGCGCACCAAGGTCAAGGTCGTCAAGAACAAGCTGGCTCCGCCGTTCCGCGAGGCGGAGTTCGACGTCATCTACGGCGAGGGGATCTCGAAGTCGGGCACGGTGCTCGACGCGGCCGTCGAGCACGGGCTCGTCGAGAAGTCCGGCACCTGGTACACATATAAGAGCGAGCGGATCGGGCAGGGGCGCGAGAACGCCAAGAGGTACCTCCAGGAGAACCCGCAGACCCTGACCGATCTGGAAACAAAGGTCCGGGAGGCGCTGGGGCTCCGGTCCCCGGGCGCGCCCGCGAAGTAGCAGAGGTTCTCGCCATGGACTTCCACGAGCTGCTCGCGACCGGGGTCGAGCGCGGGGCGTCTGACCTGCACCTCAAGCCGAACGCCCGACCGGTCCTCCGCGTCCACGGGCACCTCGAGTATCAGGACGATCTCGAGCTGCTGTCCCGCGAGTACATGGACGACGTCGCCCGCCGGCTCCTCGGCGAGCGGCGCTACGCGCAGCTCATGGAAGGCCGGGAGATGGACCTCGCCCATCTGGTGCCGGGCCTCGCGCGCTTCCGCGTGAACATCTTCCTCGCCAAGGGCGACATCCGGGCGGTCTTGCGGGCGATCCCGACGCGGATCCCCAAGTTCGAGGAGCTGCACCTGCCCACCGTCCTGGAGAAGATGGCGCTGGAGCGGCGCGGGATGATCCTCGTCACCGGCATCACCGGCTCCGGCAAGTCGACGACGCTCGCGTCGATGATCGACTTCATGAACCGGTCGCGGAACGAGCACATCATCACGATCGAGGACCCCATCGAGTTCGGCCACGAGGACAAGAAGTGCGTCGTGAGCCAGCGGGAGGTCGGACAGGATTCGGAGTCCTTCGCCACCGCCCTCCGGGCGGCGCTCCGACAGGACCCCGACATCATCCTCGTCGGCGAGATGCGCGACGCCGAGACGATGGAGGTCGCCCTGCACGCCGCCGAGACGGGCCACCTCGTGCTCTCGACGCTGCACACCCTGAACGCGCGCGAGACCGTGAACCGGATCATCTCCGCGTTCCCGCCCCATCAGGAGGCGCAGATCCGCGACCAGCTCGCCGCCGTCATCCAGGGCGTCATCTCGCAGCGCCTGATCGTCCGCGCGGACGTCAAGGGCCGCGTGCCGGCCGTCGAGGTGCTCGTGGGGACGGGGCTCATCCGCGACTGCATCCGGGAGCCCGAGAAGACCGCGCAGATCCCGGCGGTCATGGCCGCGGGAACGTCGCAGTACGGCATGCAGACCTTCGACCAGTCGCTGCTCGCCCTCTATCGCGAGGAGATGATCACCTACGAGACCGCGCGGGACGCCGCGACCAACCCCGACGACTTCGACCTGAAGGTGAAAGGCGTCTTCTCGGCGGCCGAGATGACCTTCGAGACGGCCAAGAAGACCGAGGGGGAGTCTCCGGCACCGGCGCCCCCGCCGCCCGCCGCCGCCCGGGCGCCGGCGGGGAGTCCGCGGCCTGGGAGCTTCTTCAAGAAGTCCTGACGGCGGGGAGGTCGACTCGACGGATGGGCTCTCGCCGGCCACCGGCCCGGAGATCCTGACCGCCCGCAGTGCCGAAGAGAACGCTCGACCTCGAGGCAGCGCGAGCGGTCGCCGCCGACTTGCTGGCCCGCAGGGCGTGGAGCCGGCGCGATCTGCACGTCAGGCTCCGCCGCCGCGGTGCCGCGGCGGACGTCGCGGACGCGCTCGTGGCCGAGCTCGAATCGCGAGGATACCTCGACGACGCTCGGTTCGCGCGCCGGTGGGTCGAGGCGCGCGCGGAGACACGCGGGCTCGGCCCGATCCGCCTTCGCGCGGAACTCTCCTCCCGCGGCATCGACGCCACGCTGGCCGAGGCGGCGATCGGCGAGGCGTTCACACCCGATACGGACGTGGCGCGGGCGCTCGAGGCGGCGCGCAAGCGGCTGCCAGGGCTCTCACGACGGGAGCCGAGCCGCGCGCCCGCCCGGCTCCGCGACTACTTGCTGCGCCGCGGATATCCCGCTGGTATCGTGGCGCAGGTCGTGCGTACACTGTGCAAACTATGACATCCGGGAGCGAGATCCGAGAGGCGTTCCTGAAGTCCTTCGAGCGCACCGGGCATGCCCGGGTGCGGTCGTCGTCGCTCGTTCCGGGGGACGATCCGACGCTTCTGTTCACCAACGCCGGCATGGTGCAGTTCAAGGGCGTGTTCCTCGGCGAGGAGCGGCGCGAGTACTCGCGCGCGACAACCTGCCAGAAGTGCGTCCGCGCCGGCGGCAAGCACAACGACCTGGAGAACGTGGGGCGCACGGCCCGTCACCACACCTTCTTCGAGATGCTCGGCAACTTCTCGTTCGGCGACTATTTCAAGGCCGACGCGATCGCCTTCGCCTGGGAACTGCTGACGCGGGACTTCGGGCTGTCCCGGGACCGCCTGTGGGCGACGGTCTTCACCGACGACGATGATGCCTTCGGCCTCTGGAAGAAAGTCGCGGGGCTCACCGAGGATCGCGTCCTGCGGCTCGGCGAGAAGGACAACTTCTGGGCCATGGG
>CAZWXA010000070.1:0-10581 GCA_964637755.1 uncultured bacterium
CGCCCCCGGGTACGACCACATCACGTCGGCGATCGGCGCCGCCATGATCGGCTGGTACGGCACCGCGATGCTCTGCTACGTCACGCCGAAGGAGCATCTGGGACTCCCGAACAAGAAGGACGTCAAGGACGGGGTCATCGCCTACAAGATCGCCGCCCACGCGGCCGACATCGCCAAGGGGCACCCGCGGGCCCGCGAGTGGGACGACGCCCTGAGCCGGGCACGCTTCGAGTTCCGCTGGGAGGACCAGTTCAACCTCTCGCTCGATCCGGAGACGGCGCGGGAGTTCCACGACGAGACCCTGCCGGCCGAGGGGGCCAAGCTCGCCCACTTCTGCTCGATGTGCGGACCGCACTTCTGCTCGATGAGGATCACGCAGGACGTGCGGGCATACGCCGAGCGCGAAGCGGGACTCCAGAAGAAGGCCGACGAGTTCAGGCAGGCCGGCGGCGAGATCTACGTCAAGGCAGAGTAGGTCGTCGCGGAGATCGACTGCTGCCCGCCCTCTCAGCGGAGCCGGCGGATCAGGATCCGGACTTCCTCGGGGTCCTCGAGGATCCTCAGGATCTGCTGCCCCGTCTGCCTGGCCAGGGCTTCCATGTCGGGCACGGCGCCTGGATCGGTGGCGCGCACCTCGAGCACCTGGTTCACCGGCATCGCCTTGAGCGCTCTCGATACCTTGATCACTGGGCCCGGACAGAGCTCTTCGCGACAATCGACCACGACGTTCGGATGGACCATGGACGAAATACTATAATCTCAATCGTGAAAGTCAAGAACTCTTTTTCGCCCTCCATGTCCCCGGATTGCAGCAACATCCGAGACCCGGTGGGCGGGCACGCCGGCGCGCCCGGGCCGGGCGGCGTCCTACTCCCCCGCGACGGTGTCGGGATCGATGCCGTGCTCCTTGAGCTTCTTCCGCAGGGTGTTTCGGTTGATGCCGAGGAGGTGGGCCGCCCTCACCTGGTTCCCGCGGGTCTCACGAAGGACCGCTCGGAAGAGGGGCTTCTCCACGAGGCCCAGCATGAGGTCGTACAGGTTGGCGCTGGCGTGCTGGCGCAGCCCCCGGACGCAGTCGAGCAAGCGGCGTTCGATGATGTCCTCGAGCGTCGCGTCCACGGCGACCGAGGCTGCGGCCGAGACGGCGCCGATCGGCAAGTGCTCCGGCAGGATGACGCCGCCCGTGGCCATCACGATGGCTCGCTGGATCACGTTCTCGAGCTCGCGGACGTTTCCGGGCCACTCGTGACCGACGAGCCGGTCGAGCGCGCCGGGCGCCACGATCCGCTGGCCGAGGGTGTCGGCATACTTCGCCAGGAAGTGCTCCACCAGGAGCGGGATGTCCCGCCGGCGCTCGCGGAGCGGCGGCAGGTGAAGCGCCACGACGTTCAACCGGTAGTAGAGGTCGTCGCGGAACTTCCCGTCCTTCATGAGCGCCTCGAGGTCGCGGTTGGTCGCGGCGAGGATACGCACGTCGATCCGGATCGGTTCGTGCCCGCCGACCCGTTCGAAGGTCCGCTCCTGGAGCGCGCGCAGGAGCTTGGTCTGCAGCTCCGGCGGCATGTCGCCCACCTCGTCGAGGAACAGCGTGCCGCTGTGTGCCAGCTCGAACTTGCCGAGCTTGCGCTCCCTGGCGTCGGTGAACGCCCCGCGCTCGTGACCGAATAGCTCGGACTCGAGCAGCGCCGCCGGGATCGCCGCGCAGGACACGGCGACGAAGGGCCGGCCCGCCCGGCGGCCATAGTGATGGATCGCCCGCGCGACCAGCTCCTTGCCCGTTCCCGATTCGCCACGGAGGAGCACCGTCACGTCGTTGGCCGCGATTCGGCCGATGCCCTTGTAGATCTCCTGCATGCGCGGGTGTCGCCCGATGAGCGCGCCGAACTCCCACACGTCCTGGAGGCCCGTCTTGAGCTGCGCCACCTCCTGGGTGAGACGCCGGGCGGTGAGCGCGCGCTCGGCGAGCAGGAGCACCTCGTCGATGTCGAACGGCTTGGCGAGATAGTCGTAGGCGCCGCGCTGCATCGCCTGGATGGCCGTCTCCATCGTGCCGTGCGCGGTCATGACGATCGCGAGGGCGTCGGGCCGGCTGGCCCTGAGCCGCTTCAGGATGGTGAGGCCGTCCAGCCCGGGCATCCGCACGTCGAGGAAGATCAGGTCGAACGGCTCGGCCTCGGCGCGCCGCATCGCGGACTCGCCGTCCTTCACCGAGGTCACCTCGTACCCGGCGTCCCGGAGCCCCTTCTCGAGGACCCACCGCATGCCGTCCTCGTCGTCGGCGATCAGGATCCTGGGCATCACCTATCTCGCGATGGGCAGGAAGCACGTCACGATGGTGCCGCGCCCCTGCACGCTCTCGACCTTGATGGCGCCCTTGTGCTCGTCCAGGATGCGGTGACAGATCGCCAGACCGAGCCCCAGTCCCCTCTCCTTCGTCGTGAAGAACGGGTCGAACATCTTCGCGCGCAGGTCCGCGGGGATGCCCGCCCCCTCGTCGATCACCTGCGCCTCGACCATGCTCCGCTGGCCGGCCCCGAGGTCGATCTTCGCGAAGAGCGGATCCAGGCTGACCCGGGTGGCGAGCGTCAGGCGGCCGCCGTTCCTCATGGCATCGAGCGCGTTCCGCACGAGATTGTGGAAGACCTGCACGAGACGATCCTCGTCCCCGAAAATCGGGGGCAGCGACGGATCGTAGCGGCGCACGATCGCCACCCCCACGGCCTCGGCGCCCTCCGTCGACAGCAGCGCCACGCGCTCGAGGAGCTGGTGGAGGTTGAGCGGCGCGAGCCTGAGCTGGACCGGCCGGGCGAGGTCGAGCAGCGTCTCGATGATCCGGTTGACCCGGTCGACCTCCTTGACGAGGACGTCCGTGTACTCGGCGAAGCGCGGCCCCGGGGGGAGCTGCCGCGCGAGGAGCTGCACCGCTCCGCGGATGGCACCGAGCGGATTCCGGATCTCGTGGGCCAGGCCGACGGCCATGCGTCCCGCGGCCGCGAACGTCTCGCCACGCCGCACCTCGGCCTCCAGCTCGCGGAGCCTCGAGATGTCGCGCAGGACGGCCACGGCGGCTTCCACGCTGCCGTGACGATCGAACAGCGGTGCCGTCACGATGCTGACCGGGACCACGCGCCCATCCGCCGTCACGAGGGTCGTTTCCGCCTCCGACCGGCTCTCGCCCGTGCGGACCGTCTCGCCCACGTGACGGATCAACGACGAATCCGGCGGGAGCAACTCCTTCAGGGTGCGGTTCGCCGCCCGACGCGCGGAACGTCCTGTGAGGGCCTCGGCGGCCGCGTTCCAGAACACCACCTTCAGCGTGCCGTCGACCGCGACCACCGCGTCCGGAAGGCCGGCGAGAACGGTTTCGAAGTTCACCGGTTCACGCGAGGGCGAGGTCGGGGACGGAGTTCAGGGTGAGCGGCGCCCGCTCGCCGGCGGCCAGACGGGCCGCCCCGGCCGCGGCGATCATCGCGGCGTTGTCGGTGCAGAGGCTCAGCGGGGGCACGTGGAGCGTCAGTCCCCGGTCGACGGCCTCGGCGGCGAGGCCGGCGCGCAGTGCCTGATTCGCCGCGACGCCGCCGGTCAGCACGACGCGCTTCACCCCGAGACGGAGCGCGGCCGTCACGGTCTTGCGGACGACCATCTTCACGACCGTCGCCTGGAAGGAGGCGGCGATGTCCGCGGTCGCCGCGGGCGAGAGTGGCGCCTGGCGCCTGACGTGGAGTGAAACGGCCGTCTTGATGCCGCTGAACGAGAAGTCTCGCGTCTGATCCGTCATCCGGGCAAGCGGAAATGGAATTGCCTCGGGATCGCCCTGCTTCGCCGTGCGCTCGATGAGGGGCCCGCCCGGGTAGCCGAGGCCCAGAAGCTTCGCGACCTTGTCGAAGGCCTCTCCGGCGGCGTCGTCCCGGGTCTGGCCGATCAGGACGTAGGTGAGCGGCGCGGGCACGTGATAGAGCGCCGTGTGCCCGCCGGAGACGACCAGGGCGAGAAACGGGTGCTCGGGCGCCGGAGGGTCGAGGAAGGCGGCGAAGATGTGGCCCTCGAGGTGGTTGACGCCGACGAGCGGCAATCGCTTGACGTACGCGAGCGACTTGGCCAGGGAGCACCCGACGAGGAGGGACCCGACGAGTCCCGGCCCCTGCGTGACCGCGATGGCGTCGAGGTCATCGAGCGTCACACCCGCGTCCGACAGCGCCCGGTCGACCACGGGCACGATGACCTCGACGTGCCGCCGCGAGGCCAGCTCGGGCACGACGCCGCCGTAGGGCTCGTGCACGCCATCCTGCGACGCGACGATGCTCGACAGGATGCGGCGCCCGTCCACGAGCACGGCGGCCGCCGTCTCGTCGCACGAGCTCTCGATCCCCAAAATGTTCACCGCGCGAGCCTCGACACGGGGACGACGCGGATCCCGCGCGCCTCCCACCTGGGAATGTACTCCTTCAGGAGCCGGATCGTCAGGGGATGACCGGCCACGACCACCACGGCTTCCCCACGCGCCTCGACCACGCGGGCGACCTCGTCGAAGCTCCGCCGCGCGGGCCCCTCCCCGCCGGCGTAGTCGACGCGGACGTGGCGGCGCGTGGAACGGATTCCGAGCATCCGCGCGGAGTCGTCCGCGACGCTCAGGTTGGACACCATCCCGTCGACGAAGAGGATGCCCCGGGCGCGCACCGGCTCGAGGAGGGCGCGCACGTGGGCGCGGTCCTCGGTGAAGCGGGAGCCCATGTGGCCGATGACTCCCACGGCGCCGGGCATTGCGTCCAGATGACGCCCGGTGAGCGCGGCCACCCGCTCTGGAGTCATCGAGAGCAGCAGCGCTCCGGGACCAGGATCCACCTCGGGGTAGCGGTACGGCTCCATGGGAATCTGGACGAGCACCTCGAATCCGGCGCGCGCGGCGACCCGCGCGATCCTCTGGGACAGCGGAAGCTCCGGCAGGACGGCGATCGCGAGGCGCCTGTCGACCCCGGCCGCCTGGTCGAAGAGGTCCTGCCGGGCCCCGAACCCGTCGACAACCACCGCCACCCGGTTGATCCCGGCCTCGACCGCGGCGGGCGGCGGATCCACCGAGCGCTCGGGCTCCTGAGCCGGGGCAGCCCGCTCGCCACCTGTCCACGGCAGCCCGAACAGAGAGGGTTGGCCCTGCCGGGCCTGCCAGGCGTCCAGGCCGACGACAGCCACGAGCAGGAACGCGATGAGCCCGAGGCACAGCGTCCATGCCCGGGCCGACATCGCTCCCGTGCGACCGCGGACGGGTTACCGGGCCTGGGCCTCGGACCCCTGGGCGGTGGGCCGCTGCTCGAGGATGCGGACGGCCTTGAGGAGATCGACGGCGCGCTGGAGCTGTGGGTCCTTCTTCGGATCCTCCGCGGCCCCGGGCGGCGGAGGTGGGGTCTTCTCCTTGTCGCCGACTTCCCTCGCCGTCACCCGCGGCAGCTCCACGATGATGTCCGGCGTGATGCCCTTGCCGTGGATCGAGCGCCCCTTCGGCGTGTAGTACTTCGCGGTGGTCAAGCGGAGCCCGGAGCCGTCGGAGAGCGGAATGATCGTCTGGACCGATCCCTTGCCGAAGCTCTGGGTGCCGATGACGATCGCACGGCCGTAGTCCTGGAGCGCGCCCGCCACGATCTCCGACGCCGACGCGCTCCCCTGGTTCACCAGGACCACCATGGGCAGCATGTCCTTGGTGTACGGGTGCTTGGGGTGCGCGGTGAAGCGCATGTTCTGGTTGCGAACGCGTCCTTCCGTGTAGACGACGAGCTTGCCGTCCTCGATGAACTTCTCCGTGACCTCGACGGCCGACGTCAAGAGCCCGCCGGGGTTGTTGCGCAGGTCGAGAACCAGGGCCTTCGTGCCGCTCTTCCAGGCCTTGTCGAGGGTGGCCTCCAGGTCGCTGGCGGTCTGCTCCTGGAACTGCCGGAGCTTGATGTACTCGATGCCGGGCTCGATCTCCTGGTCACGGACCGAGTGGATGTGGATCTGCTCCCGCACCATCGAGAAGTCCTGCGGCTCGCCCCATCCCTCGCGGATGACGCTGATCGTGACCTTGGTGCCCGGCTTGCCCCGCATGCGCTTCACGGCGTCGGTGAGCTGCATGTCCTTGGTGACGATCCCGTCGATCTTGACGATGCGGTCCCCCGGATTCAGGCCTGCCTTGTGCGCCGGGGTCCCCTCGATCGGCGACACGACCGTCAGGATATCGTCGCGCAGGGTGATCTCGATGCCGAGGCCGCCGAAACTCCCGGAGGTCTCGACCTGCATCTCCCGGTAGCTGTCCGGGTCGAGGAAGGCGCTGTGGGGATCGAGGCCGCGGAGCGTCCCTTTGATCGCGCTGTAGATCAGCTCCTTCGCCGGCACCTCGTCGACATACTGGTTCTGCACGATCGACATGACTTCGGTGAAGAGCTTCAGCTGCTCGTAGGTCGCCCCGCTGTCGGTGCTCTTGCTGGCGACCGTTCCACCCATCGACAGAGTGATCACGAGCAACAGGGAGCCGATCACGAGCGCCTTCTTCATCCCGTCCTCCTCAGATGCTTCTCGCACTCAGC
The DNA here is from genome assembly GCA_964637755.1 of uncultured bacterium. Classification (GTDB taxonomy): domain Bacteria; phylum Methylomirabilota; class Methylomirabilia; order Rokubacteriales; family CSP1-6; genus AR9. The sequence continues at coordinate 6,555 of CAZWXA010000070.1, forward strand.
CCCGCTGCCGGAGCCATTGCTCCGGGTCTTGCGGCTTGCCCTGGTGCCGGACCTCGAAGTAGAGACGCGGGCCCGCCAGCGAGCCGGTATCCCCCACGGTCCCGATACGCTGCCCCTGGCGGACTTCCTCCCCTTCCTTCACGCCGATCTCGGCGACGTGCGCGTACAGCGTGTAGTACTCGGTGCCGTGGTCCAGGATGATGAGGTTCCCGTACCCCTTGAACCATCCAGTGTACATGACGCGGCCGCCGTACACCGCCCGAATGTCCGTTCCCTCTCCGGCCTCGATGGCGATGCCGCTCTTGAAGGTCCGGGTGCCGAACCTCGGATGGATCTGCGCGCCGAACGAGGCCACCAGCGGCCCGTCCGTCGGCCACGGGAGCGCCCCACGGAACGTTCCGAACCCGGCGCCCGCCGCCGGTGGCGATCCCCGCCTGGGGGGCGGCGGCGTCCGGGCCGCCCGCCGTTGCTTCTCCTGAAGCGCCTGGATGAACACCTCGAGTCGCCGGGAAGCCTCTGTCAGCTCACCGACCATCCGCTCGTGGTACGCGCGCTCGTCCCTGACCTTTGCGAGGAGGCCGCGCCGCTTCGTGCCCTCGCGGTCCATCTCGACGCGCTCGGCCTCGGCCTGGCCCCGGAGCGCCTCCAGTTCGACCTGACGCGCTTCCTCGCGCGACTTGCGCTCGGCGAGCCCATCCGAGGTCACAAGATACTCTTGGATGAGCCGAGCGTCCACCGCCGCCAGAGTCGCCAGATGGCGCAGGAGCACGGCCCGCGCGATCGGATCGTCGCCACCGAACAGGAGCGGCAACGCGCCGCCCAGGGCCTGGATCCTGTACATCAGACGGAGCCTGGTGGCGAGAGCTTCACGCTGCACCGCCTTTCGCCCTTCGAGCCTGCGAATGTCCGACCGGACGGCTGCGATCTCCGCCTGCGCCCGGTTGACCCGCTCACCGAGTCTCGCCACGTCGCTCTTCTTCCGCGCCAGCGTCTGATCGATCTGCTCGAGCTCGGCCAGCAGCGAGACCTCTTTCCTGCGGGCCTCGGCCGCCTTCTCGCGCTGCTCGCGGAGCTGCTTCTGGGTGTGCTGGAGCTTCCGCTGCTCGGACAGCACCTCGTCCCTCTTCTGCGCGAGCCCCCCCACCGGCACCAGCACCCCCACGACCATCATGGTAATGACAGCGAGGCGCAGCCGAGCGTTCCCTATCGCAAGCCCCGCGCCAGCGGGGCGTTGCTGGTAATCAAGCGCGTGGCCCGACCTCCCCAACCCGCCCGATGCCCGCCTCACGCCCTCCCCTTCGCGACCCAGCCACCGATGCCGCCGAGCAGCGCGCCGCTGGCCAGGAGCGTGGCGACCGCCGCCGCCGGGAGGAACGTGGTGTGCGGAAGCCCGAGGGTGAGGCTCACGAGCGGATCGATCCGCGGCCGCGCGAACCGGTAACCCACCATGAGCGCGAGAAGGGCCAGTGCGGCCCCCAGCAGGCCCTGGCCGATGCCCTGGAGCAGGAGCGGCACCCGAATGATCGCTTCCGACGCCCCGACGAGCCGCATGATGTCGATCTCCTCGCGGCGCGAGTGCAACACGAGGGTGGTCGCGGTCGTCACCGTCAGGATGGCGGCCACCGCAAGCAGCCCGCCGAATCCCAGGCCCATGAGCTGCAGCAGGCGCTGGAGCTGGGCGAGCCGCTCCACGAATGCGGTCCCGCCCTGCACCTCATCGACCTCGGGCAGCGCCGCCAGCCGCTCGACGAGAACGCGCGTGGCCTCGGGTGTCGCCGCGGTCGCCGTCGGCGTCACCTCGAGGGACGCGGGAAGCGGATTGACAGGCAGGGTGTCCGCGACGGCTGCGTGAGCGCCCAGCTCCCGCTTGAGCCGGCGCAGCGCCTCCGCCTTCGAGACGTACTGCACTCTCGCGATGCCGCCGCGTGCCCGGATCCGCGCCACGAGGGCCTCGACGCGCGAGGGCGGGACCTCGTCCTTCAGGTACACGATGATCCTGACCTGTTCGCGCCAGCGCGCGACCGCGCTGCCCAGGTTCGCGGAGAACATCCAGAAACCACCAAGCATGAGGAGCGAGAGCGTGATGAGGAGGACCGAGCTCACCGCGATCCACCCGGCTCGCACGAGATCGCGCATGGCCTCGCCCACGAGAAACCCGACCACGCTAGCCCGAGTCCCCGATCAGGCGGCCCGCCTGGAAGTAGAGCGTCCGGCGTCCCAGACGCTCCACGAGGGCGGCCTGGTGCGTGGCCAGCAGGACGGTCGTCCCGCGGCGCCAGATCTCGGTCAGCAGATCGACGATCTCGGCCGCGATGCCCTCGTCCAGGTTGCCGGTAGGCTCGTCGGCCAGCAAGAGCTTCGGCTCCTGGACGATCGCGCGGGCGAGCGCCGCTCGCTGGGCCTCACCCTGCGAGAGCTGCGCCGGGTATGCCTGGGCGCGGGCCGACAGCCCCACAGCCCTGAGCGCGCCGAACGCGCGCGGGGTGATCTCGGCCCGCGGCGTGCCGACGACGCGGAGAACGAACGCGATGTTCTCGTGCACCGTGCGGCCCCTCAGGAGCTTGGCGTCCTGGAAGACGATCCCCATGACGCGGCGCAGCGCCGGCACCTGGGACCGAGGCAGCGCCGTCACGTTGTACTGAGCTACGTCGATCCGGCCGTGGGTGGGCCGCTCGTCCCGATAGAGCAAACGCAGGAGCGTCGTCTTGCCGGCGCCACTCGGTCCGCAGAGGACGGCGAACTCGCCCTTGTCGACCCTGAAGCTCACATCGGACAGGGCGGCCACCTTCACCGGTCCGACGCCGAAGACCTTCGAGACCCGGTGAAGCGTAATCATGAGCCGCCCAATCGATTATAACTGCGAGAGTTTCTCCTGCAGGAGCGAATTGACCAGGCCGGGACTGGCCTTCCCCTGCGTGACCTTCATGACCTGGCCTACCAGGGCGCCGGAGGCCGCCTTCTTGCCCCGCTTGAAGTCCTCGACCGCCCGCGGGTTCTCGGCAAGGACCCGGTCGATGACTGCCGAGAGCGCCCCGCTGTCCGCCATCTGGGTGAGACCCTCCCGCTCGACGATGGTCGGGGCGTCCTCGCCGGACCGGAGCATCTTCTCGAACACGTCCTTGGCGATCTTTCCGCTGATCGTGCCGTTGTCCATCAGCCGGAGCAGCCCGGCGAGGTGCGGCGGCGGGATCGGCGAGGCCAGGATCGCGCGCTCGTCGTCGCCGGGAATCTCGCGCAACAGCTCGGACATCACCCAGTTCGAGACGAGCTTGGCACGCGGGAATTCGCGCACGGCCGACTCGTAGTAGTCCGCCAGCGCCCGGCTCTGCGTGAGGACGAGGGCGTCGTACTCCGGCAGCTGGTGCTCGCGGACGAACCGGCGGCGCCGGTCGGACGGCAGCTCGGGCAACCCGGCGCGGATCTCCTCCACCCGGCCGCGGGAGAGCCGGAGCGGCACCAGGTCCGGCTCGGGGAAGTACCGGTAGTCGTGGGCGAACTCCTTCGACCGCATCGGCCGGGTATAGCTGCGGTCGGCGTCCCAGAGCCGCGTCTCCTGCACGATCCGATCGCCCCGGTCGAGGGCCTCCGCCTGGCGCCGTACCTCGAACTCGAGGGCGCGCTGCACGTTGCGGAAGGAGTTCATGTTCTTGATCTCGACCTTGGTGCCGAACTCAGGGGCGCCCCGCTTCCGCAGGCTCACGTTCGCGTCGCACCTGAGGCTCCCTTCCTCCATGTTCCCGTCGCAAATGCCGAGGTAGAGGAGGACCGCGCGGAAGGCGCGCAGATACGCGGCCGCTTCCTCCGGCGCGCGGAGATCCGGCTCCGACACCGTCTCCATCAGCGGCACGCCCGATCGGTTGAAGTCGACGAGGCTCGAGCGCGCGGTCTCGAGCGTGCCCTCGTGGACCAGCTTGCCGACGTCCTCCTCGAGGTGCAGGCGCTGGATGCCGATCCGCCGGGTCTCGCCCTCGAGGCTCACCTCCAGCCAGCCGTGCTCGGCCAGCGGCTCCTCGTACTGGCTGATCTG
>CAZWXA010000070.1:10591-13045 GCA_964637755.1 uncultured bacterium
AGTTCTTCGGCATGTCCGGGTAGTAGTAGTGCTTCCGCGCGAAGCGGCAGGCCTCGTTGACCGTGCAGCGCAACGCGAGGGCCGTCCGGACCGCGAGCTCGATCGCCCGCCCGTTGATCACGGGCAGCGCGCCCGGCATGCCCTGACAGACCGGACAGGTCTGGGTGTTCGGCGCGGCCCCGAAGGCGGTGGGACAGCCGCAGAACATCTTCGACCGGGTGAGGAGCTGCGCGTGCACCTCGAGCCCGATGACCACCTCGTAGTCGACGGCCGCCCCCGTCATGCGAGCGGAGGCCTCCGGTCGAGCCAGCCCGTGGCCTGCTCGTACGCGTGCGCGACCCGGAGCAGCGTCGCCTCGTCGAACGGCCGTCCGATGAACTGCAGCCCGATCGGCAGGGACGCCCTCGTGAAGCCGCACCGGAGGGAGAGCCCGGGGAGCCCCGCCAGGTTCACGGGGATCGTGAACACGTCGTTGAGGTACATCGCGAGCGGGTCTTCCTTCTCGCCGAGCCTGAACGCCACGTTCGGCGTCGTGGGCGTGACGATCACGTCGACCCGCGAGAACGCGGCCTCGAAGTCCCGCCGTACCAGGGTCCGCACCTTCTGCGCCTTGCCGTAGTACGCGTCGTAGTAGCCGGCCGAGAGCGCATAGGTGCCGAGCATGATCCGCCGCTTCACCTCGGCGCCGAAGCCCTGCGCCCTCGTCCTCGAGGACATCTCGATCAGATCCCTCGCGCCCGGGACCCGGCTGCCGTACTTCACGCCGTCGTAGCGCGCGAGGTTCGACGACGCCTCCGCGGGCGCGATCAGGTAGTAGGCCGCGAGTGCCCAGTCGGTCGTGGGAAGCGAGATCGGCTCCACCCTCGCGCCGAGCCGCTTCAGGGCTTCGATCGCCTCACGTACCGCTTGCTCGATCTCCGGGTCCATCCCGTCGACGAAGTACTCGTCGGGCACGCCGACGCGGAGGCCCTCGACCGGCTGGCGGAGCGCCTCGACGTAGTCGGGAACAGGCACGTCCGCCGAGGTCGAGTCCAGGGGATCGCGGCCGGCGATGGCGCCGAGCACGAGGGCCGCGTCCGCCACGTCCTTCGTCAACGGCCCGATCTGGTCGAGGGACGAGGCGAACGCCACCAGGCCGTAGCGCGAGACGCGACCGTAGGTGGGCTTGAGCCCGACGGTCCCCGTGAAGGCCGCGGGCTGGCGGATCGAGCCGCCGGTGTCGCTGCCCAGCGCCGCCGCCGCGAGGTCTGCCGCGACCGCGGCCGCCGAGCCGCCCGACGACCCCCCGGGCACCCGCGAGAGGTCCCACGGGTTCCGTGTCGTGAAGAAGGCCGAGTGCTCGGTCGACGAGCCCATCGCGAACTCGTCCATGTTGGTCTTGCCCAGGATGACCGCGCCGGCGGCTTCCAGACGCTGGATCACCGTCGCGTCGTACGGCGGCACGAAGTGCTCGAGGATCCTCGAGCCGCAGGTGGTGCGCTCGCCCCGCGTGCAGAGCAGATCCTTCACGGCGACGGGCGCGCCGTCAATCGGGCTCGCGGGCCGCCCCGCGCTCCACCGCCGGTCGGCCGACTCGGCCGCCGCCAGCGCCCGCTCGCGCGTCACCGTGATGTAGGCGCGCACCTGCGGATCCAGCGCCGCGATCCGCTCGAGGTAGGTCTGGGTGACCGCGGTTGGCCACGCGGTGCCGGTGCGGTACGCCTCGACGATCTCGTGAACTGTCGGAGCAATCAACGTCGGGGGGAGCGAGCGCCGCTCCTCCCACCCTCCACCGGTCCTCGTGCACGTCGATCTCCTCGCGCCCTCTCGCTCATGACCGCGCCCGGTCGCTGGGGTCCCGGCGCGCATCGGCGCCAGGATCCTCGATGATGCGGGGGACGCGGAAGAACTCGCCCTTCCGGTCCGGCGCGTTCGCGAGCATCTCCTCGGACGGGAAGCACGGGCGCAGCTCGTCCTCGCGGAAGACATTCACCACCGGGACCACGTGCGAGGTGGGCTCGACGCCCGTCGTGTCGAGCTGGCGCAGCTTGTCGATGTAGCCCAGGATCCGGTCGAGCTGCGCGCGCATCCGCTCCTTCTCCTCCGCCCCCAGCTCCAGGCGGGCGAGCCGCGCCACGTGCTCCACCTCCGAAGCCTCGATCCGCCCCCTCATCGCGTTCTACCTATCCGGTTAGCTCAGCCGGCCTACATCTTGTGGTTGGCCGCCGTCGCCGGAGGGCCAGCATCTGCACGGCTCCGCGAGCTCTCCATCACTGCGGACCAACGGGGATGCGGTTTGGCGCGTGACCAGATCAGCCACAACCCGTCGTGGTCTTCGGACCCGAGCTGAGTCAACCGGATAGGTAGACATCGCGTTATCTCCGTAGAGATGCCGAGCCCCGCAGGCCGATCAAAAAGGCCCAGATGCAAGGCGGCGAGGGAGCGACGACTGAGGCGTATTCCTATACGCCGCAG
>CAZWXA010000071.1:0-12889 GCA_964637755.1 uncultured bacterium
CGCGCCCGGTGACGCATGAGATCCGGTGAACTGGCGGTAGGAGCCCCCGCGCGGGTGAACCTGGTGGGGCTCCTCCCGTCGGAGCTCGAGACGCTCGCCCGCGAGCTCGGCGCGTCCGCGTACCGGGGCCGGCAGCTGGCGACCTGGATCTACCGGAAGGGCGTCCTCGACCTGGACGCGATGACCGACCTGCCGGCGGAGTTCCGCATGCGGCTCGCCGAGCGCGCGGTGCTCGCGCTCCCCGAGGTCGAGCGGGTCACGCCCTCCCAGGACGGGAGCCGGAAGTTCGTCCTGCGGCTCGGCGACGGCGGGCGGATCCACGCGGTCCTGATGCCGGACGAGGACCGCCAGACCCTCTGCGTCTCGACCCAGGTCGGATGCGGCTTCGCGTGCGCCTTCTGCCGCACCGGGACGATGGGCGTCGATCGCAACCTCGGCGCGGACGAGATCGTCGGGCAGCTCCTCCTGGCGAACGCCCGGCTTCCCGAGGGCGAGCGGGTCACGCACGTCGTGTTCATGGGCATGGGGGAGCCGCTCGCGAACTTGGCCGCGACCGCGAAGGCGATCCGGGTCATGACCGACGCGAAGTACGGGCTCGGGTACTCGCCGCGCCGGATCACGGTGTCGACCGTCGGGCTCGTCAGCGGGATCGACAGGCTCGGCCGGGAGGACCTCGGCGTGAACCTGGCGGTCTCGCTCCACGCGACGTCCGACGCGGTCCGCGAGCGCCTGATGCCCGTCAACCGGTCGTGGAACCTCGAGGCCCTGCTCGCCGCGGTGCGCCGGTTCCCGCTGCCGCCGCGGCGGCGGGTCTTCTTCGAGTACGTGATGCTCCACCAGGTCAACGACAGCCCGGACGACGCGCGGCGGCTGGCCGTCCTGCTCCGCGGGATCCGCGCCAAGGTCAACCTCATCCCGTTCAACGACTGGGAGGGCACCGACTACCGCCGGCCGCCGCTCCCCGCGATCCTCGCCTTCCAGTCGATTCTCCTGGAGGCCGGCATCACGACGACGGTCCGCTGGAGCAAGGGCGAGGACATCGGAGCCGCCTGCGGCCAGCTGAGCGAGAACGCCCTGGTGATGCCATGACGCGTGCCACGATGGTGGGCGGCGCGGACACGGTCCCGGCCCTCGGGGCCGTGCCGCCGGGCTGGACGTGCGCCCGGTGACGCGGGTCGCCTTCGCCACGCTCGGCTGCCGGGTCAACCAGGTCGACACCCGGGAGATCCAGGGGCGGCTCGAGGCGGCCGGCTGCCGGACGGTGCCGTTCGACGCCGCGGCGGACGTGGTCGTCATCAACACGTGCACCGTCACCAGCCGCGCGGATTTCTCCGACCGCCAGCTCATCCGGCGAGCCGTGCGCGCCAACCCGACCGCCCGGGTCGTCGTGACGGGGTGCTGGGCCCAGACGAACCCCGACGCCGCCGCCGCGATCCCGGGCGTCGACCTGGTGGTGGGCGCCACCGAGCGGCACCGGATCGCCGAGATGATCGGCGAACTCTGCCGGGACCGCTCGCTGCCCGGCGGGACGCCCCGGATCGAGGTGCGGGCGGTCGAGACCGGCGTGGAGATGTCTCCGGCCCCAGCCCCGCGGGTGTCTGGCCGGTCGCGGGCCTTCCTCAAGGTCCAGGACGGGTGCCAGCACCGGTGCGCCTTCTGTATCGTGCCGCTCGCGCGCGGGGTCAGCCGGAGCCGGGAGCCGGAGGTCCTCGCCGACCAGGTGCGAGCGCTCGTCGAGGCGGGCCACCCCGAGGTCGTGCTGACCGGGATCGACCTGGGGCACTACGGCGCCGATCTGCTCCCGCGGACGACACTCGCGGCCCTGCTCCGCGGCGTGGGCGGGATCCCCGGCCTCCGGTGGATCCGGCTCTCCTCGATCCTGCCCGCCTACTTCACCGGCGAGCTGATCGAGGCCGTCGTCTCCAGCCCGGTCGTGGTGCCCCACCTCCACATCCCGCTCCAGAGCGGGAGCGATCGGGTGTTGAGACTCATGAGAAGGCCATACAATGTAGATATTTACAATAGACTAGTTGACACACTGGTCGATCGGATCCCCGACCTCGGGCTCGGGACCGACCTGATCGCCGGCTTCCCCGGCGAGACGGACGAGGATTTCGAGCAGACGTCGCGGTTCACCGCGGCGCTGCCCTTCTCGTATCTCCACGTCTTCGCGTACTCTGATCGGCAGGGTACTGAGGCGGCACGGCTCGGGGGCCACCTGGCGCCACGCGTGGTCGCCGAACGGAGCCGGCGGCTGCGCGAGGTGGGCCGGGTGAAGAACCTCGTGTTCCGGGCGGGCTTCGTCGGAACGGTCCAGCAGGTCCTGGTCCTCGCCGAGCGGGACCGCGCGACCAAGCGGCTCTCCGGGCTCACCGGCAACTACGTCGAGGTGACCTTCGACGGCCCCGACACGCTGATGGGGCGGCTGGCGACGGTGCGGATCACTGGCGCTCACCCGGACGGCACCGACGGAGAACTCCTACCGTGACGACGATCGGCATCATCGGCGGCAGCGGTCTCTACGAGCTGGAGGGAATGACGGACGTGCGCTGGCAGCGGGTCCGCACGCCATTCGGCGACCCCTCGGACGCGTACTGCGTGGGCCGCCTCGCCGACCGCAGCGTGGTGTTCCTGCCGCGCCACGGCCGCGGCCATCGCGTCATGCCGACCGAGCTGAACTCCCGCGCGAACATCTGGGGGCTCAAGTCGCTCGGCGCCGAGTGGGTCGTCTCGATCTCGGCGGTCGGCAGCATGAAGGAGCACATCCACCCGCTCGATCTCGTCATTCCCGACCAGTTCTTCGACATGACGCGGCGGCGCGTCTCGTCGTTCTTCGGCGGCGGCATCGTCGGGCACGTCGGGATGGCTGACCCCGTCTGCCACGACCTGGCGGGCGCGCTCGAGAAGGCCGCGCGGGAGACGGGCGCGACCGTGCATCGAGGCGGCACCTACCTCTGCATCGAGGGGCCGCAGTTCTCCACCAAGGCCGAGTCGCGCATCTACCGGTCCTGGGGCGTCGACGTGATCGGGATGACCAACATGCCGGAGGCCAAGCTGGCGCGCGAGGCGGAGCTCTGCTACGCGACCCTCGCGCTCGCCACCGATTACGACGTCTGGCACGAGACCCACGACACGGTCACCGTCGAGGCCGTCATCGCCAACCTCCTGAAGAACGTGGTGACCGCCAAGGAGGTGCTGAAGCGGCTGATCCCTGCCGTGGGGTCGCCCCGCACCTGCGCGTGTCCCGAGCTGCTGAAGAACGCGATCATCACGAGCGCGGCGGCGTTCGACCCGACGACCCGGAAGGCGCTCGACCTGCTGATCGGCAAGTACTTCAAGCCGGACGGAGACCGTGGAGCCGGAGGCCGGGGACCACACGGGCCGGCTGCCCGGAGCGACCGCGCCCGGAGTGCGAGACGAGCCAGACCGCCCGGGCGCAGCCCCCGGCGGGGAGGGGCCCATGGCTGATCTCCTGGTGATGCCGGACCTGCTGCCGGCGCGCAGGAGCTGCCGCTGCCGGCGGGGAGGGGCCCGTGGCTGATCTGCTCGTGGTCGGCTCCGTGGCGCTCGACACCGTCGCCACTCCATTCGGGAAAGTCACGGAGGTCCTCGGGGGCTCGGCGACCTACTTCTCGTACTCCGCGAGCTTCTTCACGAACGTCAGACTGGTGGCGGTCGTCGGCGAGGACTTCCCCGGCGAGCATCTTGCGCTTCTGCGGGACCGCGGGATCGACATGACGGGACTCCAGCGGTCGAGCGGGCGGACCTTCCGCTGGGTCGGCGAGTACGGCTACGACCTCAACGAGGCCACGACGATCGACACCCAGCTCAACGTCTTTGCCGACTTCAAGCCGAGGCTCCAGGCTGCGCTCACCGAGACCCCGTTTCTGTTCCTGGCGAACATCGACCCGGTGCTGCAGCTCGACGTGCTCCGGCAGATGACGCGGCCCCGGCTCGTGGCCCTCGACACGATGAACTTCTGGATCCAGGGCAAGCGCGAGGCGCTGGTCCGCGTCCTGGCCGAGGTGGACGTGCTGGTCATCAACGACGCCGAGGCGCGGCAGCTCGCCAAGGAGCCGAATCTCATCAGGGCCGCGCGGACGATCCTGAGCTTCGGGCCCCAGACAGTGGTGGTCAAGCGGGGTGAGTACGGCGCCGTGATGGTGTCCGACGGCAGCTTCTTCTTCGTCCCGGCCTATCCGCTCGAGTCGGTCTTCGATCCCACCGGCGCCGGCGACACCTTCGCGGGCGGCTTCATGGGCTACATCGCTTCCCAGGGCGTGGTCGACCCCGCGACAGTCCGGCGGGCGATCGTCTTCGGCTCGGTGATGGCCTCGTTCACGGTCGAGGATTTCTCCCTGAACCGCCTCATGCGGCTCGGCCAGGCGGAGATCGCGGAGCGGTACACGGCCTTCCAGGAGCTGGTGCGCCTCGATGCGTGATGCCGGCTTCCCGCGCGGCGTGGCGATGCCCGTCGAGGACGCCCCGCGCGACCGGCAGGCTGGCCGCGCCCGGCGGATCCTCGGCCGTTCTCGCCAGCCGGACCGCCCGGCCGCCCCCGTCGATCTCGGCGGCTCGCGGAGCGCGAGCGGGGGCCTCCCGCCGCGGCGGGCGCGCGCCGGGGAGCACTCCTGATGGACCGGGAGAGGCTGCGCGCGCTCTTCCAGGAGGTGGCGGCGGGGCGCCTGCCGGTCGACCAGGCCCTGGTGCACCTCCGGGACTTCCCGTACGCCGACCTCGGCTTCGCGAGGGTCGACACGCACCGGTCGCTCAGAAGCGGCGCGCCCGAGGCGGTGTTCTGCCAGGGCAAGACGCCGGAGCAGGTGGTCGGCATCGTGACCCGCCTCGCCGACCATCACGCCAACGTGCTGGCAACCCGGGCCACGCCCGAAGTGGAGGCGGCCATCGCCGGTGCGGGACTCTCGCATCGGTACTACCGGGAGGCCCGGGTGGTCGTCGTCAGGCCCGAGAAGACCCAGGAGGCGGGGCTCATCGCGGTCGTCTCGGCGGGGACGGCGGACATACCCGTCGCCGAAGAGGCGGCGGTCACGGCCGAGGCGCTCGGCAATCGCGTCGAGCGCGCCTACGACTGCGGCGTCGCCGGGCTCCACCGGTTGCTCGACCAGTACCATCTCCTGACCGAGGCGCACGTCATCGTCGCCGTCGCGGGCATGGAGGGCGCGCTCCCGTCGGTCGTGGGCGGGCTCGTCGACCGGCCGGTCATCGCGGTGCCGACGAGCGTCGGCTACGGCGTCTCGTTCGGCGGGGTGACGGCGCTCCTGGCGATGCTCAACAGCTGCGCGGCGGGCGTCTCGGTCGTGAACATCGACAACGGATACGGGGCCGCCTGCCAGGCCTCGCTGATCAACCATCTGATCGCCAAGATCAGGTGAAAGCGGCCTACTTCGACTGCCCGAGCGGCGCCTCGGGCGACATGATCCTGGGCGCGCTGCTCGACGCGGGCGTCCCGCTCGACGCGCTCCGCGCCGAGCTTCGCAAGCTCCCGCTCCGGGGCTGGGAGCTGACGGCGCGGGAGGTCCGTCGCGGCGCCTTCCGGGCCACGAAGGCCGACGTCGAGATCGAGGGGAGCGCTCATCCGCACCACCGCTCGCTCGGCGACATCCTGGAGATCCTCGACCAGAGTGGCCTCGAGGCGGCGGTCCGCACGGGTGCCGCGCGCATCTTCACGCGGCTCGCCGAGGCCGAGGCCCGTGTCCACGGCACGGCGGTCGAGACGGTCCACTTCCACGACGTTGGCGCGGTCGACGCGATCGTCGACGTGACCGGCGCCGTCGCCGGGCTCCATCTGCTGGGCGTCGGGTCGGTGCACGTCTCCGCGCTGCCCGTCGGCGGCGGCATGGTCGACGGGCCGCACGGCAGGATTCCCGTCCCGGCCCCCGGTACGGCGGAGCTGCTGAAGGGGTTCCCGGTCGTCGACTCCGGGATCCGGGCGGAACTCGTCACGCCGACGGGCGCCGCCATCCTCACGACGCTCGCCGCGTCGGCGGGGTCGATGCCCGCGATGACGGTCAGCGCGGTCGGGTACGGCGCCGGGACGCGCGAGCTTCCGATCCCGAACCTCCTCCGCTGCTTCGTGGGCGAGACGACCGCGCAGGAGACCGCGAGCGGCGGTGGCGTCCAGGGGTCGATCGCGCAGATCGAGACGACGATCGACGACATGTCGCCGCAGCTCTACGAGCCCCTGATGGACCGGCTCTTCGACGCCGGCGCGGTCGACGTGGTGCTCACGCCCGTCGTGATGAAGCGGAGCCGGCCGGGGGTCGTCCTCACCGCGCTCTGCCCGCCCGACCGCCTCCCCGATCTGTCCCGGGTCCTCTTCGAGGAGTCGAGCACGATCGGCCTGCGGTGGACCGAGATGCGCCGCGTGGTCCTCGCGCGCGAGATGCTGACGCTCCCGACCGCGTACGGGCCGATTCCGTTCAAGGTGTCCCGGCTCGCGGGGCGGGTCGTGACGGTCACGCCCGAGTTCGCCGAGGTCTCGCGGATCGCCGGCGAGAAGGGCGTGGCCGTGCGCGAAGTCCTCGACCAGGCCCGCGCCGAGGGCCGCCGGCTCCTCGACCGCTGACGGCCCGACTGCCGATACGCGGCCGCCGGGCGACCGAGGACCCCTGCCGGCGACTCGTGCGGAGCCGGCTCGACCGCCTCGATGCCTACGGAACGATTCGCCAGGTGCCGTCGGGCTGCTGGCAGGCAGTCCCGTAGGCGGTCGCCGGGCTCCCCTGGATCATCACTCGCTGCTCGAACGTGCGACAGCTCCCTGCCGTTGCCGTATGGGCGGGTGGCGGAGGCGGGGGCGGTGGTGGCGGGGGCGGCGGGGGTGCGGCCGCGGCGTAGGCCGCCGCCGCGTATGCCGGAACGTACGAGACTCCGGGCGATCCGTACCGAGGCACCACCGGGACGGGAGTGTACGTGCGCTGCGGGGGCTCGCGCTGAGCGTACGCGATGTCGGCCCGATCGAGGGACTGGCCCACCTCCGAGCCGACGAGGGCGCCGATCAGCGCTCCCAGCGCCGTCGCGGCCAGCTGTCCCGTGCCCGAGCCGATGTTGGAGCCGGCGAAGGCCCCCAGACCCGCGCCGACGAGGGCGCCCGCCGGCCGCTTGTACCCACCCGTCGTGCTGCACCCCGCCAGCACGCTGCCGGCCATGATCACGAGGATGATCCGTTTCACCAGTGATCCTCCAAGGCTCGCTACCGGCCCTCCCGGACCTCCACGTAATAGTAGCGGACCTTCTGCACGTCCGTCGACGACTCGTTGTAGACGCCATACGTTCGCGGGGGCAGGAACACCCGGTTCCAGGCGCTCGCTTTCTCGATGGGCGCTCTTCCCTCGTCGAGGAAATGCGTCCGCGCTTCGATCTGCAGCGGGTAGTCGGTGCAGTTGACCAGTCGAGTCCAGACTTCGACGGTTCCGGCTGGGTTGCGCCGAGCGTTGGCGCTCTGGATCATGATCTTGTTGGTGATGGCGACGTCCGTGATGTTGACGGAGTTCAGCGGCATCTCGGTCACCGGAGACGGCGCCACGGGCACAGCCGCCGGCGCCGGTTCCGCGGCGGGCATCGCCGCCACGGGGTTGAAGTTGCAGATCGGCTGCGGCTCGATCACCAGAGGCCGCTGGCAGGCCGCCGTGAGGCCGACGGCGAGCCCGAGTCCCGCAAGCACGATGAGTGGTGGTCTCCCAGGCATGGCGTGTCCCTCCTCTCCTATCGGGCAGTCACCGAACCCGGCGCCCGCACATCGGCCGGGATGGCAGAGCGCGAGCGGGCCCAGGCGAGCCCACACGTCCCCGCGAACTCCACCGCGGCCGTCTTGGCGAGATCCGGGAGAGAATGTTCGGAGGCGTCGAGGAAGCTGACCTTCGCCTGCTGCTTCTCGGCGGGTAGCGCCATCGTCGCCACGTGGACCGCGTCGGGGAGATTGTCCCAGTAGCGGGTATCGGCCTCCGGCCGGACCGCATTCGAGACCCCGTCCGCGACGAAGCCGAAGAGCGTCACCGCCAGGCCCGCCATCTGCGCGTACTTGTCGTCGGAAGCGGTGCCGGCGATGAACGTCGCGAGGCCGACCGTCTTCAGGACCTTGCCGGTGGTCGCGGCCGTCTCCTGGAACTTGACCTTGCCTTCCAGGACGTAGTCGACGGGACGGCCTCCCCGCGTCGACGCCTGCCAGTAGATGTCCTCGATCTGCTGCGCTCCACGAGCCTGACCGGCGATCTCCCATCGGACCTTCGCCTCCTGGAATCCGCTCCCACGACGGTACTTCAGGAGCGACTTCTTCGGTCCGTCACCGTACTTCACGGGAGCCGTGCCCGTCTCGGCCAGGAGGAGCACGTTGTCGTCCGGGGCCGGAAGCGGGAACCCGGGCTTGAGCCTCGCGACCTCGCCGAGGCTTTCCTGGGCGAGCCCCTTCTGGCCTCGGCAGCGGGAAGCCCAGCCTTCCAGGAAGGCGAGGAGCGCGAAGTCGGACCGGTTCTGCGCCTCCTCCGCGAAAGCATCCTGGAGCATCCCGCCCTTGAAGCTTGCGCGAGCGTTCTCGTAGTCGCCGGCTCGGAGGTAGAGGAGACCACGGTAGTAGTACGCCATGGCGCGCTCGTAGGGCTCGCCCTTGAAGTCCTTGTAGCTCTCCCGGGTGAACTTCTGCCTGGCCTTCGCCGCGGTCTCGGTATTCGCGTACACGGCCTCGATGCCGAGCAGTGCCTCGTCGAAGGACGCCGCCGCCACCGGGAAGGCTCCGAGTTCCTGCGCGGCCAGCCCCGATCGCATGTGGTTCAGCACGAGGTTGCGGGGGCCCTGGCGGAGCAAGGTCGCGTAGTACGGGTGCAGCGCGTCGGGCTTGTCCGCCAGATACTCGCTCACGACCTGCGGCGCGATGTCCGCTTCTCTCTCGCGCGCAGCCAGCGCGCATCCACCAGCCGCGAGGGCACATCCGCCGAGGAGGAGCAGCGCCGGCAAGGGAGACCAGATCGAGCGCGGCCGACCGGATACAGGTCTCATGCCGGCTCCTCTCCCTGGGTGTCGGACTCGCTGGTGTCGGACTCGCGCTCCGTCGCGTCGGGCTAGCGGTAGATCACATCGTCCTGCGCGGTCTTCGCGACCTCGTACTCGTTGCTCCACACGATCTCGCCGGTCTCGAGATTGACCATCTCGAACGCGATGTGATGGTAGCGGGACATCTGGCCGGTCGAGGGACTCCTGAGGTCGAGTGAGGTGATGCGTCCGCCCAGACGGAAGTCGCCTCCCTGCTGGGCCTGGGCCAGGGCAACCGTCCCGGTGTCGACCTGCCCTTGCCGCTTCAGGTCGCGCTCGCGCGCGACCATGTCGGTCAGGTGGCGGCCGACGAAGACCATCCGACCCTGGGCCGCGCGATTGAGGTTGACCCGGAGCCGATCGGTGATGCTGTTCTTGTTCAGGCGTGACGAGCTTTCGTTGTAGAAGTACTCGGCGTCGATGATGACGCGCGGCGGGGTCGGGCGAGAGGCGAGCACCGGGTGGCCCAGGATGTCCCGCGCCATCCGGTCGGTCATGCTGACGATGTCCTGTGACTCGAGCCCGACTCCGCTCACGGGGCCGCGTGTGCCGGGGTCCTGGTACGTCGTCGGCGTTCCGGGGGCGTTGATCACCGGAACGGTCGTCTGGCAGGCGGTCAGCGACAGGCCCAGCCCGGCCAGCGCCAGTGTTGCTCGGGCGCTGCAGCGACGTTGCATTCGCTTCCTCCTGGATGTCGCCTGTCTCGAAACGCCTCCGGGTCGCGGCCCCCCCTCTCCCTATGCGCCACACTTCGTGTCGTTGCCGGTGAGGACCGAACCGCCCCTCCCGGGAAAGGGGAATCGGCCGGGGCGACCGGAGGTGATCGACACGGTAGGAAACCTGGGGGCGCTTGTCAATACCAGCCATCCCTCGCTGCCCTGGGCCCAAGCGCTTGACACCATGCGGCCGGGAGCTTAGTCTCGAAGCCGCTTTCCGACTTGGTACGTGGGTGTGGCGAACTTCGCGCGCGCTCGGATAGACCCCGGTCGTGAGGAGGGCCTGCCGTGAAGCTACCGGTCACGATGACGATCAACGGAACGAGCTACAGCCATGAGGTCGAGCCCCGCCTGCTCCTGGTGCACTACATCCGGGAGACCGTCGGTCTGACGGGGACCCACATCGGCTGCGATACCAGCCAGTGCGGCGCCTGCACGATCATCATGAACGGCCAGGCCGTGAAGGCGTGCAACCTCTTCGCGGTGCAGGCCGACGGCGCCCAGTTCATGACGATCGAGGGGCTGGCGACGAACGGCGAGCTGCATCCGATCCAGGAGGGCTTCTGGGAGAAGCACGGACTGCAGTGCGGGTACTGCACGCCCGGCATGATCCTGGCTGCCTATCAGCTGCTGGAGCGGTACCCTACCCCCACCGAGACCGAGATCCGGCACCAGCTCGAGGGCAACCTGTGTCGCTGCACCGGCTATCACAACATCGTCAAGGCCATCCAGTATGCCGCAGAAAAGCTGGCGGGGAAGTGAGGCGCGGCCATGGCCACGACTGAGACGCGACTCTTCGGCTCGGCGATCAAGCGGCGCGAGGATCCGCGCTTCATCACGGGGCGCGGCCAGTACGTCGACGACGTGAAGCTGCCGGGAATGACCTATGCCGCGTTCGTGCGGAGCCCGCATGCCCACGCCGTGCTCACGGGCGTGGATGCCTCGCGGGCGAGGAGCGTGCCCGGCGTGGTGGCCGTGTACACGGGGCAGGACGTGCAGGTCGGCGGGCTGCCCTGCGGGTGGATGCTGCCCGACATCAAGGTGCCGGCCCGCCCGGCGCTCGCCTCCGGGAAGGTGCGGTACGTGGGCGAGCCCGTGGCGATCGTGATCGGCGAGACGCCGTACACGGCGAAGGACGGGGCCGAGGCGGTTCGGGTGGAGTACGAGCCGCTCCCCGGGATCAGCGACGCCAAGAAGGCCCACCAGAAGGGCGCGCCGCAGCTCTTCGACGACATCCCGCAGAACCAGTGCTTCTACTGGACGATCGGGGACCGGACGGCGACGGACGCGGCGTTCAGATCGGCGGCCAAGGTGGTGTCGCAGCCGATCCTGAACCAGCGCCTGATTCCGAACGCGATCGAGCCGCGCGCCTGCGTGGGCTCGTACTCGGGGGGGACCGGCGACCTGACGCTCTGGGTGACGTCGCAGAACCCGCACGTCCACCGGCTGCTGATGGCCGCGTTCATCCTGGCCATACCCGAGACGAAGATGCGGGTGATCTCGCCGGACGTGGGGGGTGGCTTCGGCTCGAAGATCTTCGTCTACAACGAGGAAGTCGTCGTCTCGTGGGCGTGCCGGGCGCTCGGGCGGCCGGTGAAGTGGACGGCCGAGCGGCGGGAGAGCTTCCTGAACGACGCCCACGGGCGCGATCACGTGACCGAGGCGGAGATGGCCTTCGACCGAGAGGGGAGGATCACCGGGCTCCGTGTGAAGACGCACGCGAACCTCGGCGCCTACCTCTCGACGTTCGCGCCGCTGATCCCATCGTACCTGTACGGCCCGCTCCTGTCCGGCGTGTACCGCATCCCGGCGATCTTCTGCGAGGTCTGGGGGATGCTGACGAACACGGCGCCCGTGGATGCGTATCGGGGCGCGGGCCGGCCCGAGGCCACCTATCTGCTGGAGCGGATGGTGGACCGCGCGGCCGACGAGCTGGCCACTGATCCCACCGAGCTGCGGCGGCGGAACCTGATCCCGGCGTTCACCGACGGCGCTCCGTACCAGACGCCGGTGGCGTTCGCGTACGACAGCGGGAATTACGAGCCCGCGCTGAATCGCGCGCTCGACCTGGCGGGATACGCGCAGGCCCGGCGGGACCAGGAGGACGGGCGAAAGCACGATCGGTACATCGGCATCGGCGTCACGACGTACATCGAGGCGTGCGGCCCCGCGCCTTCCGCGGTGGCGGGCGCGCTCGGCGCGGGCGCCGGGCTCTGGGAGTCCGGCCAGGTGCGCGTGCATCCGGCGGGCTCCGTCAGCGTGTACACGGGCTCCCACTCGCACGGGCAAGGCCACGAGACGACGTTCGCCCAGCTCGTCGCGGACGAGCTCGGAATCCCGATGGAGCAGGTCGAGATCGTCCACGGCGACACCGCCCTGATCCCTTTCGGCATGGGGACCTACGGGAGCCGGTCGGCCTGCGTCGGCGGCAACGCGATCATGAAGTCGCTCCAGAAGGTGAAGGAGAAGGGGCGGAAGATCGCGGCGCACCTGCTCGAGGCCGACGAGACCGACCTCGTCTTCGAGGGCGGCAAGTGGTCGGTGAAGGGCTCGCCCGACAAGGCGAAGACCTGGGGCGAGGTGGCGCTCATGGCCTATCTGGCCCACAACCTCCCCCAGGGCATGGAGCCGGGTCTCGAGGCGACCTCGTTCTACGACCCCGTCAACTTCACGTTCCCGTTCGGGGCGCACGTCGCGATCGTCGAGGTCGACCCGAACACGGGGCAGACGAAGATCCTCAGATACGTGGCGGTGGACGACGTCGGCAAGGTCATCAACCCCATGATCGTGGACGGGATGGTGCACGGGGGGATCGCCCAGGGGATCGGCCAGGCCTTGTGGGAGCACGGGGTGTACTCGGAGGACGGGCAGCTCCTCTCGGCCACCATGATGGACTACGCGATACCGAAGGCCGATCAACTCCCCTCGTACGAGACCGATCGCACGGTGACGCCGAGCCCGATCAACCCGCTCGGGGTCAAGGGGGCGGGCGAGACCGGCACGATCGCCGCGACGCCGACGATCGTCAACGCGGTCATCGATGCGCTGACACCCTTTGGCATCAAGCACCTCGACATGCCGCTCACGCCCGAGAAGATCTGGAAGGCCGTCGCGGCCTCCGGGAAATAGAC
>CAZWXA010000072.1:0-12857 GCA_964637755.1 uncultured bacterium
ATACGCTGCCGTCAGGATCGGGAACATGATGAGGGTGAGGAGGGTCGGCCACTGCAGCAGAAACCCCAGCATGGTGACGATGAAGGCCACGTACTGTGGATGCCGAACATAGGCGTACGGACCAGTGGTCGCCGGCTCTCGTAGTAGCTGCGCCGCGTAAAGGACGGGCCATGACTTAGCGAGCAGGATGAAGCCCGCGGCGATCAACACGGTGCTGAGCACGTGCAACGGATTCAGGTGCGGGTTGCCACGCCATCCGAACAGCGTTTCCCAGAGGTGGCCCGCTTCGTGCGAGAGGGGGTCCAGGCCCGGGTAGCGGCGCTGGAGCCAACCCGAGAGCAGATAGATCGTCAGCGGGAAGCCGTACATCTCCACGAACAGGGCGACAAGGAAGCCGGTAAAGGCGCCGAACGATCGCCAGTCACGCGCCGTGCGGGGCCGGGTGAAGCTGTAGGCGAAGAAGGCGAACACCACGACGTTGATCACCACCAGCGACCACAAGCCGTAGGCGGGCGCGGCATGGGTCATCGAGGCGCCTCGTCCCGGTTCGGGGGCGTGGGTCCTCCACGGCCGCCATGTCCGTGGCCTCCGTGGAAGAGGTGGATGAGCGGGCACGCCAGCAATAGCAGGTAAGGCAGGAGGCCGAGGACGTGCGCGGTGTGTTCCGTCACCAGGAAGAATCCCGCGATCGCGAGAAACGCGAGCAGCGCCAGACCAGAGCGCGATGTGAACCATCCCTTCGTTTCGTGCACTGGTTCAGCCATCTTCAGTCCCCCTCACGCCACGACTGCGGTTCACGATGGCCGCGATGCCCGACGAGACCGGACGCCACGTCTCCATAAAACTCCGCCAAGTGCCAGACGGTACCCGCCGTGATTGCCGCCATCAGTCCATACTTCACCGCCTTCCCGATCAGCAGGGCTCCAAAGACGTGATACCAAGGCATTCCCAAGATGGCGGCGAGGAGAAGGGCCGGCGACTGAGCGCCACTGGAAGTGCGGCGATCGCGGCGAGCGTCACCATGCCGTATTGGGCCACCCAGTCCACCGTATGCTGCCAGTGGGATGACGCAACAAGGAGCGTAGCCATCATTAACCGGGTCCGCGGGGTCGGGCCCGCGGGCGGCCGACGCCGGGCGTGGCCCTGACATAAGATCCGAACTCGGCCGTGGCGCCGCCGGCGGACACGGCCCTCCTGGCCCCCCCGACGGCCCAGGGATCAGGAGCCGATGGCACAGCGCACACAAACGCCTCCCCGCGAGCCGAGAGAGCCCGCGCGACTGCCCGCAATGCTAGCCAGGGACGACGGTGCCGTCAAGGACCAAGCACCTGACGGCACCGCGGCACCGCGCCGCGAGCGAGGCCGCCGTAGTGATTCCCTACTGGGCTACGCGGCTCCGCCGGGGTCGTTCACGCCCGGACCCGGTGACGGCCTCCGGGGGAATTGACAGGGCGCGGCAACTACCGCTACTCTGGCTGCCATGCGACTGATGTTCCGGCGCGGATCTGGCGTCGCTCGGGTCGTGATCGCGGCGTGGGTTTTCCTGGCACCTCTCGCGTGTGTTGAGGGCGATCAGGCCCATGCTCATTTCGTGGGTGCCCACGCGGGCGGCGCCGATCAGGCCGGGGACCACGAGGGCAGGGGAGATCCCGCCCTGGCGGCTCCCGGATCGCATCCTGACTGCGGAGACCCGGCGACGCTGGGCGTGACGCGCACACCCGATCGGACTCCGGGCCCTGGTGTCTCCGCTGACGTTGCCGGCCGCGACGTCACCCTCCCTGACACGGGGGCCGTTCGCTCCTTCCGCGTCGGGACGGTCCCTCCCCCCGCCGACTCCCCAGGTACTCTACCCCTCCGCGTCTAGTCCCTCGTTTCGTTGCCCGACCGGCGACGCGTACGCCGCCGGAGCCCGTCGTCTGCCACCCGTAACCGTGACTGGGGGACCGCCATGGCCAGAAGCTGCCCGCTGTATCTCGCGCGTGTCCGCGCGATTGCCGTCGCGCTTCTCGGCGTGATCGCCGAGGGCGGGATGCCGGCCACGTCCGCCGCTGAGATCCCGGTCGGCCTGACGCTCGAGCAGGCGCTCGCGGAGGCCCTGTCGCGCAGCCCGGTGCTCGCCGTCGAGCAGCACGAGGTGGGCATCGCCGCCGGAGCGCTCCGGCAGGCGCGGGTGTATCCCGCCAATCCCGAGCTGGACCTCGAGGGCGCCGCCGGGACCGGACGGGGCCGCGATGACGGGCGGCGGCGGGATCTGGACAGGAAGAGCGTCGGGATCTCCCAGACCCTCCTCTTGCGCGGCCAGCGCGGCTACCGCATCCGGTCGGCCGAAGCGGGTCTCACACAAGCCGACGCCTTCGTGAAGGACGTGGAACGGCAGGTCACGGGCGATGTGCTCCGCGCGTTCAGCGACGTGCGGGTGGGGCAGGAGCGTGTCGCGCTCGGCGGGGAGATCGTGACGCTCACGCGCGACGTGCGCGAGGCCGCCCTCAAGCTCCTCGAGGCCGGCGCCGTGCCCGAGCTGGACGTGTTCCGGGCGACCGTCGAGTTCGAGAAGGCGCGGAACCGCCTCGTCACCGAGGAACGCAACCTCCGGACGGCCCAGCGGGAGCTGGGCCTGCTCCTCGGCCGCGGCGCCGGCGAGCCGGTCCGGGCGGACGGGCCGCTCGCTCTTCCGCAGATCGACGGCGATCTCGTGGCGCTCCGGGCGGCGGCGCTCGGCAGCAGACCCGATCTGGCGGCGGCGCGGGCCGCGGTCCGGCTGGCCGAGTCCGAGGTCGGGCTGGTGCAGGCCGAACGGTACTTCCCCGAGGTCAGGGTCGGCCTGAAATACGACGAGGCGCGGGATTTCGACGCGGTCAACCGGACAGGCCTCCTGACGCTGTCGATTCCGCTGCCGCTCTTCAACCGCCGCCAGGGGGATGCCGACCGCGCCCTCGCTGCACTCCGGAAGCAGCAGGCACGGGTCGCGCTCGTGGAGCGCCGGATCGAGAAGGAAGTCGCGAGCGCCTGGGAGCAGGTGCGGGCCTCCTCGCGGGTGGCCGAGGCGTACACCACGCGCATCCTGCCCGACCAGGACAGGAACTTCCGACTGCTCCGTGAGGGCTACAACCTGGGCGAGTTCCGGATCACGGACGTCTTCGTCGGCCAGCGCGAGTTCATCGACGCCCGCGAGGCGTATCTGGGTGCCGTGGCCGAGCTGAACGCGGCGGCCGCGGAGCTGTACCGCGCCCTCGGCCGCCGGCCATAGGCGCCATGTGCAGATTCGCGCTCGTCGGCCTCGTCGTCATCGCCGCATGGGCCTGCTCTCCCCGGGACAGGCCGGCGGCGGAGAAGGCGGCGATAACGCCTCCCGGCGGCCAGGCGCCGGCGGCCACGCCCGAAGAGGGAAGCGGGAAGGCGGCTACGCCTCGCGGTGAGGACAAGGCTCCACCAGGGCAACGCCACGCGGCCGGCGAGGCGCCGCACGGTCACGACGAGGCCGTTGGACCGCCCGCCCATGACGAACCAGCGCCGGGGCACGCGCACGACGAGGCCGCCGGGCCCGTGGTGCCGCTGACCCGGGTCGAGCGGGACAATATCGGCCTCAAGACCGAGGTCGTCGCGCGACGGCCGATCGAGGAGGTGCGGCGGTTTCCGGGGGTCATCAAGCCGCACCCGGATCGCGTCGCGCTCGTGACGAGCCGGACCTCCGGGAGGATCGTCGAGATCCATTCGAAGCTCGGCGAGCGGGTCAGGAAGGGGCAGGACCTGATCGAGGTGCAGAGCGTGGAGGTGGAGAAGCTCGAGCTGGATCTCATCCAGGCGGAGAGCCGGTACCGGATCGAGAAGTCGAAGCTCGAGTTCGACCTCACGCAGGCGGAGAACAAGCTGAGCCTCGCGCAGGCGGACGCGGGCCGGAACCGGATGCTCGTCGACAAGGGCATCGGGGCCCGGAAGGAGCTGATCGCGGCCGAGAACCAGCTCCAGGCGGTCCAGAACGAGATCGTGGGCGTGAAGCGCCAGATCGAGCTGCTGGCCGAGTCGTCGCGGAACGAGACGGAGGGGCTCACCCGCCAGCTCGCGCTGCTCGGCCTGCCGCGCGACGCAATCGAGCGGGTCCGGCGCGAGAAGAGCGTGACGCTGCTGCACATCCCGGCTCCGCTGGGCGGCCTGATCGTGGAACGCCCGGTCACCCTCGGCCAGGTCATCGATCCGACGACCACGCTCCTGAAGATCACCGACGACGCGACGGTCGTCGCGGAGGGCGACGTCTTCGAGGACGTGCTGGCCCTCCTGCGGACGGGCCAGCGGGTACGGGTGCAGACCGCGGCGTTCCCGCAGCGGGTCTTCGAGGGCACGCTCACGTTCATCCATCCGGTGATCGATCCGCAGAAGCGGACCGTGCACATCTGGGCGGAGATCCCCAACGCCGACCGGCGGCTCAAGCAGGACATGTTCGCGGAGCTGAACGTGGTGGTAGGCGGCGGCGCGCCGGTCCTGTCCGTTCCGCTCGCGGCCGTCATCGCCGGAGGGGGCGGCGAGTTCGTCTTCGTGGAACGGGAGGGCGGGTTCGCCCGTGCGCCGATCACGCCCGGGGTCCGGGACGACCGCTTCGTCGAGGTGAGGCGGGGGCTCTCGGCCGGTGACCGGGTCGTCACCGACGGCAAGCGGCAAGTCTACACCAAGCTCTTGACCCTGGGGACCGGGGGCGCCGCCCTGGGCGGCCACACGCACTGACAGGATGCCGAGGAACCAGACAGGCCGCTCGAGAAGGGCCGGACGCGGCGCGGCCGCTGATGGGGCTCCCCGAGCGGCCTGCTGAGGCGGGATCGGGCCATGTTCGACTGGATCATCCGCGCTTCCTTGCGCAACCGGCTGCTGACGGTGGCGGTGTATGCCGTCGTCATGGTCCTCGGCATCCTCACGCTTCGACGGATCACGCTCGACGTCTTCCCGGAGTTCGCCCCGCCGCAGGTGGTCATCCAGACCGAGGCGCCGGGGGTGGCGCCCGAGGACGTGGAGCGGCTGATCACCTTCCCGATGGAGACCTCGATCAACGGCACCCCCGGGGTCGACGTGATCCGATCGAAGTCCTCCGCGGGGCTCTCGACGATCGTGGTCGTGTTCGTGTGGGGAACGGAGATCTACCGGGCCCGCCAGCTCGTCAGCGAGCGGCTGCAGTCGGTCAAGGGGACCCTGCCCCCGGGGACCCGGGATCCGACGATGCTGCCCGTGACCTCCGCCGTGAGCTGGCTCGTCAAGTACGCCTTGGTCAGCGACACGGTGTCGCCGCTCGACCTCCGCACGATCTCGGACTGGGAGATCGCCCGGCGCCTGCTGTCCATCCCCGGCGTGGCCTCCGTGGTGTCGATCGGCGGGGGCGCCAAGCAGTACCACGTCCTCCTCGCCTCCGGGAAGCTCTGGCGGTACGGGGTGACCGTCAACGAGGTCACCGCCGCGCTCCGCCAGGCCAACGTGAACGTCCCCGGGGGGTTCCAGGTGAGCCAGGGGCAGGAGCTCGCCGTGACCGGCGTCGGACGGATCGCCTCCCTGGACGACCTGCGGCAGACCGTCGTCGCGGAGCGCGGCGGGACACCGATCACGCTCGATCAGGTCGCCCTGGTCCGGTTCGGGCCGGAGTTCCCGCGCGGCGACGCGAGCTACATGGGCCGGCCGGCCGTGATCGGCACGGTCTCGAAGCTCTACGGCGCGGACACGCTGGGGGTGACCTACCAGGTCGAGGACGCGCTCCGGGCCATCGCGAAGACCCTGCCGCCGGGGGTCAGGATGCACACCGACGTCTTCCGGCAGGCGTCGTTCATCGAGTCCGCCATTCGCAACCTGCGGCGGGCGCTGATCGAGGGCGCCGTGATCGTGACCGTCGTCGTCGTGTTTTTCCTGTTCAACGTCCGCGCCTCGCTCATCACGCTCGTGGCGATGCCCCTGTCCCTGATCCTCGGCATCCTGACGCTTCGCCAGTTCGGGATCGGGATCAACTCCATGACGCTCGGGGGGCTCGCCATCGCGATCGGCGCCGTCGTCGACGACGCGATCATCGACGTCGAGAACATCGTTCGCCGGCTCAGGGAGAACCGCGAACGACCGGTGCCCCGGCCCACCCTGCGCGTCGTCTTCGACGCCTCGCGGGAGATCCGGAACTCCGTCGTCTACGCCACGTGGATCACGGTGATCGTCTTCGTTCCGATCTTCCTCCTCACCGGGGTCGAGGGCCGCATCTTCACCCCGCTCGGCCTCGCCTTCACCGCGTCACTCTTCGCGTCCCTGGTCGTCGCCATGACGCTGACCCCCGTGCTCTGCTCGCTCGTCCTGGGGCGCCGGTCTGCGCGGCGCGAGCGCGAGAGCGTCACCGTGCGGTGGCTCAAGGCGGGCTACGAGGCGGCGCTGCGCCGCGTCCTCGTCCGTCCCTGGTGGGTGGGCGGTGTGACGCTCGCCCTCCTCGTGGCGAGCGTCGCGCTGATTCCGACCTTCGGGCGCTCGTTCCTCCCGGAGTTCCAGGAGGGGAACTTCGTCATCGCGGTCACCACGCTGCCGGGCACATCGCTCGACGAGTCGATGCGGCTCGGCGGGCGGATCACGGCTCTTCTGCGCCGGCATCCGGAGGTCGCGTCGGTCGCGCAGCGCGCCGGCCGATCGGAGCTGGACGAGGACGCCCAGCCGCCAAACTTCAGCGAGTTCGACGTGACGCTCCGGTACGGGGCGCGCGACCCCGCGGAGCTGGTCCACCAGATCCGCGAGGACCTCGAGCAGGTGCCCGGCATCGCGGTCAACGTCGGACAGTTCATCGCCCATCGCCTCGACGAGGTGCTGTCCGGGGTCCGGGCGCAGATCGCCATCAAGGTCTATGGGCCCGATCTGGCCGCCCTCCGGAGCCTCGGCAGCCAGGTGGAAGCGATCCTGCGGGAGGTGCGGGGCGTCCGGGACCTGCAGCTCGAGCAGCAGATCGACGTGCCGCAGATCAGGATCGCCGTCGACCGGGAGGCGGCGGCCCGCTTCGGGCTCAATCCCGGCGACGTGCTCGAGACGGCGCAGATCGCGTTCAACGGCGAGGTCGTCTCGCAGGTCGTCGAGGGCCAGCGCTCGTTCCCGCTGTTCGTCTGGTTCGACGACGATTCCCGGCGAGATGCGGACGCGATGCGGAATCTCCTGATCGACGCCCCCGGGAACAAGAAGATCCCCCTCCGCATGGTCGCGGCCGTCGAGGTGGAGAGCCGGCCGTACTTCATCAACCGCGAGAAGGTGCAGCGACGGATCCTCGTCCAGGCCAACGTCCAGGGACGGGACCTCGGCGGCGTCATCGGCGAGGCCAGGGCCGAGATCGCGAAGGGTGTCACGCTGCCGCCGGGGTACTTCGTCGAGTACGGCGGCCAGTTCGAAAGCCAGCAGGAAGCGACGCGCGTCCTCGCGCTCTACGGCGTCCTCGCGCTCATCGGCACGTTTCTCCTCCTGTTCAAGGCGTTCTCGTCGTTGCGGTCGTCCCTGCTGGTGCTTGCGAACCTCCCGCTGGCGCTGATTGGCGGCGTGCTCGCGATCTTCCTGACGGGCCGCGTCATGAGCGTGTCCTCGCTCATCGGGTTCATCGGCGTCTTCGGCATCGCCGCGCGCAACGGCATCATCCTCGTGAGCCACTACCGTCACCTGCGTGCCGAGGGGTATTCGAGGGAGCGGGTGGTGCTCGAGGGCTCGAAGGACCGGCTGGTGCCGGTCCTGATGACGGCGGCCGCGGCGGCGCTCGGCCTCGTGCCGCTCGTGCTAGGCGACCTGGCGGGCAAGGAATTGGAGCGACCGATGGCGCACGTGATCCTGGGAGGACTATTCAGTTCGACGCTTCTGAACATGCTCGTGGTGCCGGTGTTCTTCACGAAGTGGGGATGGGAGAGCGACGAGGCGTTCGCGCGTCAGACGGGGTCGCGTGAGGCGTGGACGTCCACGTCGGCACAGGCGGGGCGCGGGCAGGAGCCTGCCCGGATCGCCTCCGAGTCGACGGTAGAGGAGTGACCGGACGAACAACAGGCACGAAGGGGGAACCGATGAGACGACGAGTGGCGGGCTTCGTCATCGTGGCAGTGATCGCGCTGGGGGGCGCCGGGACGGCGTTCGCGTTCGAGTGCCCGGCGCGAATCGACGAATCGCGGGCGGCGGTGCAGAAGGCCGAGACGGCCTTCGAGAAGGCGAAGGCCGCGGCCAGGGCGGCCGCGCGCGGCCCCCTGGCACGGGCCAAGGAAATGCTGGCGCACGCGGAAGTCGAGCACAAGGGGGCGGGCAACGACGTCAGGAAGCACGCCGAGGCGGTCCGCGAGGCCAGGACGGCGCAGGGCTTCGCCGAGGAAGCCCGGCTCATCGCCGAGCGGTTCTAAGGCGGGGAGGGGAACGGGTGTGCGGGTATGATAGAGAGCCTGGAGGGAGGCGGACGTGATGGCTGTCGCCAGGAAGCTCATGACCGCGGGCGAGCTGGAGCGCATGTCCGGCGACGACTACCGGTACGAGCTCGTCGGAGGGGAGTTGCTGCGCATGTCGCCCGTCGGCGGTGAGCATGGCCTCATCACGGTCGAACTCGTCGCCCGCCTCCAGGCGCACGTCAAGCAGCAGGGCCTGGGCGTCGTTTTGGTAGAAGTGGGATACCGCCTCGCGAGTGATCCAGACACCGTGCGCGCCCCCGACATCTCGTTCCTGGCGACCTCGCGCATTTCCCCGGCCGGTTTGCCGAAGGGCTTCATCGCCGGAGCTCCCGACCTGGCCGTAGAGGTGGTGTCGCCCGAGGACACCGCCGCGGAGATCGACGCGAAGGTCCAGGAGTACCTGGTCGCTGGGACCCGCATGGTTCTGGTTGTCCAGCCTCGCACTCGAACGGTGACCATGTATCGCCCGGATGGGGCGGCCCGCGTGTTGCGGTCGAGCGAGGTGATGGGTGGCGAGGACGTCCTCCCCGGGTTCACGCTGCGAGTCGACGAGATTTTCATGCGCTAGTTACCGGAACGAGGTGGGCGTCGCCGCCATGCTGCCCTACGAGCAGCCCGACGCCTTCGTCCGGGCACTCTCGGGCCTCCTGGGGTCACCTCCTGCCCATAGCCTGGCCTGGTCGGGAGCCAGGTACGGGACACGCATCACCGGCAGCCGGAGCCTTCCTCGGGCACGCGTCGTGCCCTTCCGCGATCTGGTACTCGAGCCGGTTCCGTAGCATCCATCGGACGAACAGCAGATCCTGAAGGGCGCGCCAGGCGCGGTTACGGATGCCGAAGTGCGAGGTCCCGAACCGGCGCGGCCGATCGTTCACCGGCGCCTCGACCACCCGGTAGCCGGCCATCCGGAGCAGGGTCGGCACGAAGCGGTGAAGGCCGGTGTAGAGCTGCAGGTCCTGGACGCAGTCCCGTCTCATCGCGCACAGGCTACACGCGCTGTCCCGGATGCTCTCGCCGGTGGCGACGTTGCGGATTCGGTTGGCGACACGCGACGAGACGCGTTTGAGCCAGGTACCGCGACGCCTCGCCCGGTAGCCGGTCGCGACGTCGGCGCCGTCGAGCTGCGCGATGAGCGCGGGGATGTCGCGGGGGTCGTTCTGCAGGTCGCCGTCCATCGTCACCACGATGCGGCCGCGTGCGCGCCCGAGCCCGGCGTCGAAGGCCGCCGAGAGACCGGCGTTTGCCGCCAGCCGCAGCAGCCGCACGCGGGGATCGGCGTCCCGCAGCCGGCGGACGACGTCCGCGCTCCCGTCGGTGCTCCCGTCGTCCACGAAGATCACCTCGCTCGTCCAGCCGCCCGCGTTCAGAACGTTTGCCAGCTCGTCCCAGAGCATGGGCACGCTCGCGGCCTCGTTGTGGACCGGCACGACCACGGACAGATCGAGCGCGGCCGTTCCGCGTGTGATGTCCCGGTCTCCGGAAGAGCGGGAAGAAGGAGTCACGGCTGGCTCCCCACGAGCACCATCTCTCGCCCGGCAATCGTCCCCCATACGACCGGGCGCCACGACTCGTGGGCCGTCTCCGCCAGCGCACGCCATGTCTTGCCGGCTGTCAAGAGCGGGCTCGCGCGCGGCGCGGCCAGGAACTCCACGACGTCCTGCTGCCGGCGGATTTCCCGGACCGGCCGGCCGAGATAGAAGTCGTAGATCAGGCTCGCCTCCGGATAGGCCATGACGGGGCTGCCGGTGGGCAGCCGGGCGTTGACGCCGTCAGCGAAGCTCCGGACGTCGAACCACCGGCTATGTCTCGCGGGGTATGTCACGCCCTCGACGGCCAGCACGGCGGCAAGAGCCAGGGCGAGACTGGTGGCGGCGGCGGCGCCGCGGCCGGACCGCAGGGCGATGAGGGCACCACCGGACCCGGCGACGGCGAGCAGGGGAACCGTCCAGCGCTCCCAGGAGGCGGAGGGAAGGAAGATCGAGGTGGCGCCCCGGACGCCGTCGGTTGCGCCGGTGAGAAACGCCACGCCTGCGGCGATGGATCCGAGCAGGAGCACCACGGCCACTCCCACCGCAGCCCGCCGCCCGTGCCAGGACCGTCCTGCCGCCCCGCGCACCAGGTAGTCGGCGACGAGCAGCGCGAGCAGCGGCAAGACCGGCGTGAAGTAACGGGAACGCTGCTCGCCGGACAGGCCGATGCCGACAACGAGGGTTGCCGTCCACACGAGCAGGCGCCGGCACCCGGGGTCCGGGCTGCGCCACCACCACCTTCCGGCGGGCACCAGGAAGAGCGCCCACGGGAGAAACCGCAGGAAGTTGGCGATCATGTCCCCGATCCGCGAATCCGGCTTGCTCCGGAAATACCAGTCGAGGTAGTGGCCGACCAGAACACCTCGCGTATAGCGCTCCCCCTGGAGCAGATACGGCACGAGCCAG
This sequence comes from uncultured bacterium, assembly GCA_964637755.1. Classification (GTDB taxonomy): domain Bacteria; phylum Methylomirabilota; class Methylomirabilia; order Rokubacteriales; family CSP1-6; genus AR9. Next base: position 10,832 of record CAZWXA010000072.1, read on the forward strand.
GGGAGCGCCGAGAGGAGCAGGATCGCGACTCCCATCGGAATCTTCAGCCGACGAAGACCGGCGCGGCCTTCCTGCGCGACCGCCACCGCCATGCTGGCGACGAGCGCGAGGAGCGCGCCCGGCCCCTTGGTGGCCAGACCGCCGCCGACGCAGAGGTAGAAGGCCACGAGGAAGGACCACCGGCCGCCCAGATCCTGGGCAGCGAGGAAGAAGTAGAGGGCCCAGGTGAGCCAGGCCGTCAGCATCATGTCCGCGACGACCTCGTGAGCCATCACGAAGAAGAACGGCGTGGTCGCGAGCACGAGCGCGGCGACCATTCCGACCGACCAGCCCCAGAGCCGCCGGCCGATCGCGAAGACCGCCACCAGGGTCACGAGCGCGGACAGCACCGACGGCACCGCCGCCGTGGCCTCGCTCACCCGCCTGAAGGGCCACGAGACGAGGGCGATGCTCCTGAAGAACAGGGGAGGCTTGTTGAGATAGACCACGTCCCGGACCCGGACCAGCGCCCACTGGCCGCCCTCCAGCACCTCCTGGGCGAGCAGGGCGAAGCGCGCCTCGTCCTGGGAATGCAGCGGGCGCCGCCCGACGGGCAAGCAGAAGACCGCCGCCGCCGCGACGAGTAAAGTCGCGAGCGCCAGCCGGCGTCTGGCTGTCGGCGTGAACGACCAGGCGTCCACCGTCACCGCCCGGCGGAGTATGCGCTGGGCCCCCGCCTGGGGAGTCCTGGACCCAGAGCGAGGAATCACCCGGGAAGCGGGGAGACCCGCCGGAGCCGGAGTCGGAGTCGGAATCGGAGCGTCACCTTTTCCAGCCCGTGCTGGGAAAGCTACATCACGCCTCGGACCAGTGTCAAACGCTCGACGCATCGATCTGACCCGGGTATGCCGCAGGTCATAACCGTCTCGGGGCGGACGGGCGCACGATCACCTGGCAGCTTCAGTCTCTCGACGTGATGAGGAGAGGGAGATGGACAGACGTCGATTCCTCCAGCTCGCCGCCATGGCGGGACTGGGAGCGGTCGTGAATCCGGAAGACCTGCTCGCCCAGTACCGGTTCCTCGATCCCGTCCGCGTGCCCGACCCCTTCGGGCCGTATCCGAACCGGGACTGGGAGCGGATCTACCGCGACATCTTCCGCCACGACCGCACCTTCACCTTCCTCTGCGCGCCGAACGACACCCACAACTGCCTGCTCCGTGGCTTCGTGAAGAACAACGTGATGGTCCGGATCGAGCCGACCTACGGCTACGGCAAGGCGACCGACCTCTCGGGCAATCGCGCCTCGGCGCGGTGGGACCCGCGCTGCTGTCAGAAGGGGCTCGTGCTCGGCCGGCGGCTGTACGGCGATCGCCGGGTCAAGGGCGCCTTCGTGCGCAAGGGCTTCAAGGAGTGGGCGGAGAAGGGCTTCCCGCGCGATCCACAGACCGGGCGGGCGCCGGCCGAGCTGATGAAGCGGGGCTGGGACGGCTTCGTGCGCGTGTCCTTCGAGGAGGCCTACGCCCTCCACGCCAAGGCGCTCGAGAACATCACGCGCACCTACACGGGCGAGCAGGGCAGGCGCTTCCTGCTCGAGCAGGGCTACGACCCGGCCATGGTGGATGCCGCGACGGGCGCGGGGGTCCGCACCCTCAAGTTCCGCGGCGGCATGGCCAAGCTCGGCATCACGCGGATCGTCGGCACCTACCGCATGGCCAATATGGTGGCGCTGCTCGACGCCCACGTGCGCGGCGTCGGCCCCGACAAGGCGCTCGGCGGCGGCCTCTGGGACTCCTACTCGTGGCACACGGACCTGCCGCCGGGGCATCCGATGGTGCACGGCGACCAGACCTCGGAGTTCGAGCTCTTCGACGTCGAGAACGCCAAGCTCGTCGTCGTCTGGGGCATGAACTGGATCACGACCAAGATGCCCGACAGCCACTGGCTCACCGAGGCGCGGCTCAAGGGCACCAAGGTGGTGGTGCTCACCGTCGAGTACAGCGCCACGGCGAACAAGGGCGACGAGGTGATCGTGATCCGTCCCGGCA
>CAZWXA010000073.1:0-3261 GCA_964637755.1 uncultured bacterium
TCGTCAAGGCGGTGAACAAGATCTACGTCTCGCTCGCCCACACGGACGCCGACGTCGACGAGACGATCGCGGTCTTCGACCACGTCCTGGGCTCGATCGCGGCAACCGGGTGACCTCCTCCGCTCCGGTCCGCCAGGCGCTGCCCGCGCATCGCCCCCGGCGTGTCGCAGCGAGGGGTCGCGGCGTGATCATGCCGAGCGCCGCCCTCCGTGCCATTCCGTGGCCGATGCCGGCGCGATCGGCAACCGGGCCTCTCGCCCTCTCCTCGGGGTAAGACCGGGGTTCCGGCGCCGAGCGAAGGCCCGACCACGACGCTTGGCCGTTGACAGGCTGGCCTCCGGCAACTATAATCACGCCGGCCTGAACCGAGCCCCGAGCACGAACCAGCAGCGCGGTCCGAAGGCTCGTTGGGGTGGGAGATGGATTCGGGTCGCTCGACCAGGATTGGAACCGGGCTCGGCAGTCGGATCGATGTTCTTGGAGAGGTGACATGCCTCGCCCTGCGCCCGCGGTGTCTGGACCGTACACCTATCCTGAGGCATTCGAGCCACGCGCCGCGACCTCCCGTCGTGTGTCGCCACTTCGAGGGGATACTCGGCCGGCGTCGTGACGACCCCCGCTCTTCCGGCCCGGGCGTTTCCCTATCCCGCGTGATTCGGAGGTCCAACAACGCTCGTGGGGGCCATTTCGGGTGACATGCAGCAGGTGATTTGCCCGCAGAATCCCCGGGCCGGTCGCGAGGATCAAATGTTCTCGGTGGGCGGTGGTCCACGCTCGCCGATTCGGCGGCTACCGCCTCGATCGAGAGGCTCGGTCGCGTGATTAACGTCCTGCCTTCCCAGGAGACAGAAACGGGCTGTGACGCACGCACGTCGAGATGTTTCTCAATCCCAGAAGGCCAAGAGGGGAAATCAATGGACAGAACTCGGGTAGTGTCGTTCGGCAGGCTTGGAGGTATTGCCCTGCTGCTGTTCGCCGTGACCGGGTGCGCGACGCTCGGTGGCGCGACCCGGTTCGGACGGCCGATCTCGCAACCGACGAGCCCACCGGCCACGATCAGCCTGGAGCCGACGGAGGCGACGAACCCGATCCGGACCCAGCACACGGTGAAGGCGACCGTGAAGGACGCCAATGGCAAGGGCGTCCACAGCACGCTCGTCGAGTGGACGCTGGCCCGCACGCCCGGCGCGGTGGGCGACATCATCGAACCGGGTCAGGATCCGCTCAATCGGGCGTTGAAGATCGACAACACCTACGCGATCACCGGGACGGATGACAAGGGCGAGAGCTGGATCTCGATCACCTCGGTCCAGGAAGGCATCACCCACATCATCGCCTACGTCTCCGACATCAAGGATGGGAGCAAGCACAAGGCGTTCGCCATCAAGAACTGGCTCGACGCCAAGTGGACGTTCCCGCCCGCCGCGACGAACAAGGTGGGGACGAAGCACGCGATGGCGACCCGCGTCGTGCGGGAGTCCGACGGCACGCCGCTCGAGGGCTACGAGGTCCGGTGGCAGGTGGCCTCCGGTCCGCCGGCAGTCTTCGAGGAGAGCAAGAAGGCGGAGGCGGTGACGAAGACGGGCGAGGACGGGGTGGCGCGCGCCACGCTGGTCCAGACGAGCCCGGCCGCGGGCGTGAACTCCGTGACCATCACGATCTCGAAGCTGCGGGATCCCGGGCGCGCCTGCTGTCCGACGCCGTACGGGCTGATCGCGCGCGGGTCGGCGATGAAGACGTGGGTGGCCCCGACGCTCACCATCCAGAAGACCTGCCCGGCGTCGATCGTGAAGGGCGACACCGGGGAGTTCAGCTTCGTGGTGACGAACTCGTCCCAGGTCGAGGCGACGGACGTGGTCGTCAAGGACACACTGCCGGCGGGGTTCACGCACGTGGCGTCGACGCCGGAAGCGAAGTCGGAAGGGGGGACGCTGAGCTGGAGTCTCGGGCCGCTGAGCGGCGGAGCGAGCCGGACGGTCACCATGCGGCTCAAGCCCAGCAGGACAGGCCAGTTCACGAACGAGGTGACGGCGAGCGCCCGAGAGGTGGCGCCGGTGCGCGCGGCGTGTAACACGGTGGTGACCGAAGCCGCGATCAGCATTGCCAAGACTTGCCCGGCTGAAGGCCTGGTGGGCGACTCGCTCAACTACCAGGCGACGGTGCGGAATCCCGGCACGGCGCCGGTTCAGAACGTCGTCGTGACCGACACGGTGCCGGTCGGCATGCGCCATGCGAGCGGGCAGCGCGAGGTAGTGTGGCGGGCCGGGACGATGGCTCCGGGCGCGTCGGCGTCCCAGACGTTCACCTTCGTGGCCGAGAAGACGGGCACGGCCACGAACGTCGTTTCGGTCGAGGCAGGTTCCGGCCTGAGCGATCAGGCGAAGTGCCAGACGGTGATCCGGCAGCCCGGCATCGGCATCAAGAAGAGCGGCCGTGAGCGGCAGGTGACCGGCCGGACGGTCACGTACACGATCGCCGTCAGCAACCCGGGGACCGCTCCCGCGACTGGCGTGGTCGTGAGCGACCAGATCCCCGTGGGGATGAGCTATGTCAGCTCCAACCCGTCGGGGGCGTACAACGCGGCAACCCGGACGGTCTCGTGGAGTCTGGGCACGCTGGCAGCCGGGGCCAAGGCCACGATCGAGGTCGTCCTGAAGGGCGACGCCGAGGGCCGCTTCTGTGACACGGCCACGGTGACGGCGGAACGGAACCTGAGCGATCGCGCGCAGGCCTGCACGCTGTTCGAAGGAGTGCCCGGTGTGCTGATCGAGCTGGTCGACAACCCGGACCCGGTCGAGATCGGGACGACGACCCTCTACACCATCACGGTCACGAACCAGGGCTCGACACCGATCACCAACCTGAAGGTCGTCGCCAGGGTGCCGGCCGGCGAGGCGTACGTCTCGCACGTCGGCGCGACCACGGGGACGCCCGAGGGCCAGACGGTGACGTTCGCGCCGTACCCGACCCTGCCGCCCGGTCAGAAGTTCACGCACACTGTGACGATACGGGGCGTGGGGATCGCGGGGCAGGACCAGAGTGACGTCCGGTTCACGGTCGAGTTGACCGCGGACCAGCTCGTCCGTCCGGTCATCAGGGAGGAGAGCACGCACATCTACCGCTGAGCATCGAGCACCTGCGGGTAACCACGAGGAGGAGGCCATCCGGCCTCCTCCTCTTTTTTCTTCAGCAGGAGGATCGAGGAATGCTGAAAGAGTTCAGGGCCTTCGCGATGCGCGGCAACGTGCTCGACCTGGCGGT
>CAZWXA010000073.1:3361-12733 GCA_964637755.1 uncultured bacterium
CCGGTCAGGAACCCTTCATGCCCGAACGGTCGCCGGGCGCCGCGGGCGGACCGTCCCTCCCGAGGCTCGCCCGCTAGCGGCGGGTTTCCGGTTTCGTGGGCGCGGTCTCCCGCCGGCGCGGCGCCGCCCGCCGACCGGCGGACGATCGGGCTCGCTCGTGGAGCTTCTTGACGGGGTTCCTGAGGACGCCGACGCCCTGGAGGTCGATCTCGACGAGGTCGCCGTCGGCGAGGGCGTGCTCGTCGGGGACCAGGATGCCCGTGCCGGTAGAGAGCACGGTGCCCGGCGGGATCGGGTTGTCGCGGCAGAGCCAGTCGACCAGCTCGGAGCACCGGCGCTTCATCTCGCCCGTGTTGACCGTCCCGTCGTAGAGATGCGTCCCGCCGCGCAGGATCGTGCAGTGCAGGTCGAGCGCATGCGGGTCCTTGATCTCGCCCGCGGTGACGAGCACGGGGCCGAACGCGAAGCAGCCGCTCCAGATCTTGGACTGCGGCAGGTAGAGCGGGTTGGCGCGCTCGATGTCCCACGCGGAGAGGTCGTTGCCGGCGGTGTAGCCGACGATGGCGCCCTCGACGCCGACCACGAGCGCCAGCTCGGGCTCCACGGCGGTCAGGGACGAGTCGCGCCGGATGCAGATCGGGGCGTTCGGCCCGACGGCGCGCGAGGCCGTCGCCTTGAAGAACAGCTCCGGGCGCTCGGATTCGTAGACGTGGTCGTAGATGCCCCTGGTGCGGCCGGTGTGCGCGGTGTAGTAGTCGGCGCTCCGGCGGTAGGTGATGCCGGCGCCCCAGACCTCCGGCGGGTCCAGGGGGGCGAGCAGGTGCGGGCGTCGCGGCGCCGGCGGGACGTCGAGGGCCGCCAGCGCGAGGCGTGGGCGCCTGCCGGTGGCGAGCCGCCGGGCCAGCCGCTCGACGCCCACGCTGGACTTGCCCTGGACGATCAGGTCCAGGACCGAGGTGATCCCCGAGGGCCGCGAGGTGATGTCGACGACCTGCTCCCCCTCGAGGACGCCGACGCGCCTGCCGTCCTTCGGCACGAAGAATTGACAGAGCTTCATGAGTCGCGTATCTCCTTTCGGAAGTGTGCGGCGGCTCGGCCGGACCAAAGATCGGCCCGAAGCCCCGCCGTGTCAAGGGAGGCGTCATGAACGTCGCGGGGATCTTCCACACCGGCCTCACCGTGAGCGACCTGGATCGCTCGATCGCGTTCTACCGGGACCTGCTGGGCCTGGAGCTGGTGATGCAGTGGGAGAGCGCTCAGCCTTATCTCAGGACTATCGTGGGGTACCCGGACGCTGAGCTTCGCATCGCGCTGCTCCGGCTTCCCGGCGGGCAGGCCGGCGTCTCCGGGCACCATATCGAGCTGCTCGAGTACCGTGCTCCGCGGGGCGTCCGCGGCGACGCGAACACCTGCAACCCGGGCAACGCACACGTGGCTTTCGTGGTGGAGGACCTCGACGCGGCCTACGCCGATCTCACGGCGAGGGGGGTGCGCTTCAAGTCGCCGCCTGTCGAGATCACGGCGGGCCGGAACCGCGGCGCGAAGGCCGTCTATCTCTGGGACCCGGACGACATCACCCTGGAGATGGTTCAGCCCGCTCCCAGGGGGTGAGGCGGGGTGAGGGCTCGGCGGGCGAACTCGCTCGGTTACGCCGTTTGCTTCCCCTGCGGGGACGTCGCAGGGCGCGACCGGAGAGGCGCCTGGCGGCCCCGGACGGAGGCGACTCGGATCAGCGATCGACGCGGTACTTGGCGACCACACCAGGGTCCAGCTCGATCCCGAGCCCGGGGCGCTCGCCGAGGTCGATGTGGCCGGTCGCGTCGACGACGAGCGGCTCCCGCGCGAGGTCGGCCATGAGCGGGTGGGCGGGGAAGACCATCTCGGCCATGCTCCCGTTGCGGACCGCGCCGAGCAGGTGCACGGCCGCCGCCACCGCCACCGCGGAGCCATGGATGTGGGGGGCCAGCGGCAGGCTGGCCGCCTGGGCTAGGTGGGCGATCTTCAGGCACTCCGTGAGGCCGCCGGCCCAGGCCACGTCGGGCTGGACGAAGTGCACGGCCCGCGCGCCGATGTAGTCCCGGAAGCCCACGGTTCCGTAGCTGCACGTCTCGTACCCCGCCACCGGGATCGCGACCTTCGAGGCGACCTCGGCGCTCCCGGCGATGTTGTCGGGCCAGACCGGCTCCTCGTACCAGTAGACGTCGAGCGCCTCGAGCGCGCGTCCCATCCTGACCGCGGTGGGCACGTCCCAGGCCCCGTTCACGTCCACCATGAGACGGACGCCGGGACCGATCGCCTCACGCACGGCCCTGACGCGCTCGAGGTCTTCCGCCAGCGACACCTCGCAGACGCCGCGGTCCGCCATCGCGCGGAGCGGGCTGCCCTCGATGTCGCTGTTGCGTCCGACCTTCATCTTGACCGCCCGGAACCCGTGGTCGCAGTAGGCCCGCATCTCTTCGCAGAGCTCCCGGAGTCCCTTGCCCTCGGCGTAGAAGCCCCCGGTCGCGTAGGCGGGCACCCGCCGGCGGTAGCCGCCGAGCAACCGCCAGAGCGGCATCCCGCAGAGCTTCCCGCGCAGGTCCCAGAGCGCGATGTCGATGCCGCTCATGGCGGCGATGACGATGCCACCTCGGGCATGTTTGTACGCCCGGCGGTGCATCAGCTCCCACAGACGCTCGATCTCCCGCGGATCCTCGCCCAGCAGGTGGTCGCGGAGTTCCCGCTCGATCACGGTGGCGGTCGAGACGAGGGGCCCGCCGAAGTGCGCCGCCTCGCCGAGCCCCACGAGCCCCTCGTCGGTCTCGACCTCCACCAGCAGGGCGGGTTTCGTGGTCATCGTGTAGTTGGCATCGAACACGGGGTGGGGGAGGGTGTACTCCATCGGGATTGTCCTCACGTCCCGAATCCTCATGAGTTGCGTCCCTCCAGGTCTGGACCGTCCGGTCCGGATCGGTTCGCCGCATTCGTCCGCTCACGGAGAGCAAAGTCTATGGCGATGGAGAACAGAAGAAAAGCTCCTGCAAGACTGTAGACTATCCTCAGGATGTCCGGGTCGGGAACCCCTCTGGCCGTGGAGCGTAGCGTGGCAGACGGCATCCGCGCGGCCCTCAGGATTCGCACGAAGTTCGTCGCGCTGGCTCTGGCCACGTTCGTTCCGATCGCCGTCCTCGTCAGGGGCTTCTCCTGAAGAACGCGCGGCTCTACGAGGAGGTGCGTCGCGAGCGCAGCCGGCTCGAGGTGCTCTACTCGATCTCACGCCGCCTGGCGTCGGTCCACGACACCGACGAGCTGCTGTCGCTGATCGTCCGGGAAGCGGCCGGGCTCCTCGGCGCGGACGCCGCCGGCATCCGCCTGCTCGAGGGCGAGGACCTCGTCCTCAGAGCGCGGACCGAATCGGCGGCGGCGATCATGCTGAGGCCTCGGCTCGAGCGGGGCGAGAGTCTGGGGGGGCTCGCCGTCTCGACCGGGGAGATGATCGCGGTCGAGGACCTCGCCGAAGATCCCCGGTACGACCCGCTGCACCGGCAGAACGCCCTGGCGGCCGGCTTCCGGAGCCTCCTCGTCTACCCCCTCACCGCGCGCGGCCGGACCATCGGGGTCCTCAACCTCTACACGAAGGCCCGGCGCCGGTTCGCGCCGGAGGAGGTCTCCCTCGTCGGGGCCTTCGCCGACCAGGCGTCGCTCGCGATCGAGCAGGCGAACCGCACCACCCGCCTCCGCACGCTCGGCCGCCTGAGCCAGCTCCTGCTGTCGTCCCTCGACACGCGGCAGGTGCTCGGGGAGATCGCCCGGGCGGCGGCCACGCTGATGGCCGCGCCCGTCGTCTCGATCTGGACCGTGAACGAGGCGACCGGAACCGCCGAGGCTGGCGCCTTCTCTGACGAGGCGATCGGCGCGGACTTCCCCGTGAAGAGCGTCGCGGTCGGTGCGGGCCTGATCGGGACGGTCGTGTCGACCCGGCGCCCCCTGGAGATCCGGGACGCCATCGAGGACGGACGGTCGTCCGCGCCGGACTGGTGGCGCCGGCACGGTCTCACGAGCTTCTACGGAGCGCCGATCGTTCACGAGGACGCGCTGGTCGGCGTCCTGGCCCTGAACGCGCGTTCTCCCTTCCGGCTGGGGCCCGATGACCAGGACCTGCTCGACAGCTTCATGGCCCTGGCGGCGCTGGCCATCTGGAACGCGCGGCTCTTCGACGAGAGCGAGCGGCGCCGGCGCACCGCCGAGGCGCTGGCCGAGGTCGGTCGCGTCCTCTCGCAGGAGCTCGACCCCGAGATCATTGGCCGGCGGATCGCCGATAGCGTGCGTGCCCTCCTCTCCGCCCGCATCTCCACCGTCTTCCGGCTCGAGCCCGGCTCGGGGGTCCTGGTGGCGATCGCCGTCTCGCGGGAGAGCGGGGTGTCGTCGCTCCAGGGTGCGGTCTTCCCGCCCGGCACCGGCGGAGCTGCCCTCGCCGTGACGGAGCGGCGGGCGCTCGCGATCGCGGACCTCCTGACCGACCCGCGCATCGTCCTCACGCCTGCGATCCGGGCGCGCGTCGGGCAGGAGAAGCACCGAGCCGTCCTGGCGCTGCCGCTCCTCGCCCGGGGCAGGGTCATCGGCGCGCTGACCGTCCGCGACAGGGCCGGACGGGTTTTCGACGCCGAGGACCTCCGCGTGGCGCAGGCCTTCGCCGACCAGGCCGCGCTGACGCTCGAGAACGCGGGGCTCTACGCGGAGGCCGAGCGCCGGAGGCGGGAGGCCGAGGTCATGGCCGATCTGGCGCGGGACGTCAACGCCTCGCTCCAGATCGACGCGGTGCTGCAGCGCGTGGCAGATGGCGCCCGCGAGCTGTGCGGGAGCGACATGTCCATGATCGCCCTTCGCGATCCGGACAGGGAGGCGATGGCGGTCCGCTATCGCGCCGGGGCTATTGTCGACGAGTACACCGACCGCCGGGTGGAGCCCGGCAAGGGAGTGGGCGGCCAGGTTCTCCTCACGGGTCAGCCCTTCCGGACCGATAACTACGCCGAGGACCCCCGGATCACGAAGGACTACCTGGCATGGGCCCGACGAGAGGCCAGCGTCGCCTCGGTGGCGGTGCCGATCCGGATCGGGGAACGCATCGAGGGGCTGCTCTACGCGCAGAACCGATCGCCCCGCCCGTTCACCGAGCGGGACGAGGCGGTCCTCCTGCGGCTCGGGGCCCAGGCCGCGATCGCCATCGGGAACGCCCGGCTGTTTGCCCGCGAGCAGGCGGCCCGGGCGGAAGCGGAGGCCAGCGCCGAAGCCCTCCGGGCCACCGAGGAGCAGTACCGGGTGGTGGTGGAGGCGTCGATCCAGGGGATGTACGTCAACCGGGACCGGATCATCCGGTTCGTCAACCGGTCGATGACGCGGATGTTCGGCTACGACAGCCCCGACGAGCTGATCGGCCGGGACTACCTGATCTTCATCGCTCCCCAGGCGCACGCCCGCATCGAGGAGTACCGACTGGCGCGGCTTCGCGGCGAGCCGGCTCCGACGCAGTACGAGATCGAAGGCATTCGACAGGACGGGACGATCATCTGGATCCAGGTCCTGGTGTCGATGGTGCCGTGGGAAGGGCGGCCCTCCCTCCTCGCGACGTTCCTCGATATCACGGAGCGCAGGCTGGCCGAGGAAGCGCTGCGCCGGAGCCAGGAGCAGAATGCTCTGCTGTTCCATGAGGCGGAGAACCGGAAGATCCAGCTCGAGCAGGTCTTCGCGTCGACGTCCGACGGCATCCTCGTCCTCGATCTCGACGGCCGCATCACGGCGCTGAACCACCAGGGCGGTGACTTCCTCGGGGTCGCGCCAGACGGGGTCGTCGGCCGGGCCTTCACGGCACTCGTGGACAGGATGGACGATCCCCGGGTCTGGGAGACGGCCGGCGGTCAGGCGCTCGTCGCGGTGGCCGGGGGCCGCGGGGAGCCGGGCGCGGCCGACCTGGAGCTTCCGTTTCCGCGGGCTCGCACGCTCCGGTGGCAGGCGCTGCCCACGCGCGACAGCTTCGGCGCCGTCGTCGGCCTCACGGTCACCTTCCAGGACGTGACGCAGGAGCGCGAGGTCAGCCGGATGAAGTCGGACTTCGTCGCCTTCGTGACGCATCAGCTCCGGACGCCGCTCGCCGGGATCAAGTGGACGCTGGAGCTGGCAGCGGGCGGCTCCGATTCCGGGGAGGTGGGGACGTACATCGAGGACGCGCGCGAGGCGGCCGACCGGCTGGTCGGCCTCGTCAACGACCTGCTGGACGTCTCGCGACTGGAGGGTGGACAGATGAGGCTAAAGCCCGAGGAGACGTCGCTCGGCGAGCTGACGCGGAGCGTGCTCGACGAGGTGGGCGGTCTCCTTCGGGAGAAGGGACACCGGCTGTCCCTCGACGGCGCGGACGCGATTCCACCCGTGTTGGTCGATCCGCAACTGCTGCGGCAGGTGATCCTGAACCTGGTCGGGAACGCCATCAAGTACACGTCGGCCGGCGGCGACATCAGGGTTCGCATGCGGCGGGACGACGGCGAGGTGCGCTGGGAGATCCAGGATAGCGGGATCGGGATCCCGCGCGAGGGGCAGCGCCGGCTCTTCGAGAAGTTCTATCGCGCCGACAACGTCCGCTCCGTCGAGACGGAGGGGACGGGGCTCGGGCTCTACATCGTTCGCCTCATCGTGGAGCGCTGCGGTGGCCGCGTCTGGTGCGAATCGGAAGAGGACAAGGGATCGACCTTCCTCTTCACGCTGCCGCTCGCCGCGTGAGGCCCGACGGGTGACCGGGAGACCGGTGGACGAGGGTACGCGCCTCGAGGCGGAGCTGGCGGACCGGCTCCGGGAGACGGAAGCGCTCCTGGCAATATCGAGCACGGTCACCTCCACCCTGGACGTCCGCGAGGCGCTCCGGAGGGTCTGCCGCGAGCTGGCCCTGCTCTCGGGAGCCGACACGGCGGCCGTGTATCTCCACGACCCGGCCTCGGACCTGCTCCGTCCCTATGCGGCCTACCACATCCCCAAGGAGCACCTCGCGACCCTGGCCAGCGTGGCGCTTCCGCTGCGGGAGCAGGGGTTCCGCCACGCGCTGTGGAGCGATCGCCGGCCCGTGTTCTCCGAGCACGTGGCCACGGACCCCCGGTTCAACCACGAGATCTTCCGGCGCGTCCCGCACCAGTCCGGCCTCCTCTTGCCGCTCACCCTCGACGGCGAGGTGACCGGGGCCTTCTACCTCGTCTGGTGGACGGCGCGGCCGGAGATTTCCGAGCACGACCTGGTCCGGCTCGAGCTGGTCGGGGCCCAGGTCGCGGTCTTCCTGCGCAACGCCCGGCTCTACGAGAGAGGCGAGCGCGTCAGGCAGCGCCTCCAGGTGCTGAACGACGCCTCGCGCCGGCTCTCGGAGGTCCACGACCCGGAGGGGACCCTGTCGCTGATCGTCCACGAGGCCAGCCGGCTCGTCGGTGTCGAAGCCGCGGGCATCCACCTGGTGGCCGGCGGGGAGCTGGTGCTGAGCGCCCGGACCGACTCCGCGGAGTTCATCGACCCGCGACCGCGCCTGGCGCTCGACGAGAGCTTCGCCGGACGGGTCGTCGCCGGCGGAGAGGTGGTCGCGGTGGAGGACCTGAGCCAGGACCCCGGTGCCGAGTCCGCACGCGGGAGGGCCCTCCTCGCCGCGGGGTTCAAGGGGCTGCTCGCCGTGCCGCTCCGGGCGCACGGCCGGACGATCGGGGCCCTCACCGTCTACACCCGGAGCCGGCGGCGCTTTCTCGTGGAGGAGATCGCCCTCGTCTCCGCCTTCGCGGACCAGGCGTCGCTCGCGATCGAGAAGGGGCGCTTCCTGCGCGAGGCCGAGGAGGGCCGGCGGCGCGAGCAGGCCGCGCGAGCTGACGCGGAGACCGCCGCCCGCGCGCTCCGGGCCAGCGAGGAGCAGTACCGGGCTCTCGCCGAGGGCTCCATCCAGGGCATGTACATCCACCAGGATTCCCTCATCCGGTTCGCCAACATCTCGATGGCCCGGATCCACGGCTACGAGCAGCCGCATGATCTCATCGGGCAGCACTATTTGACGCTCTTCCCGGCTCACGAGCGCGTCCGGATCGAGGGGTACCGGGCGGCGCGGCTCCGCGGCGAGTTCGCACCGACCCGCTACGAGGCCCAGGGCGTGCGCCGGGACGGCACGTCCATCTGGGTGGAGATCCTCGTGTCCGTCGTGCCGTGGGAAGGCCGGCCGGCCATCCTCGGGACCTTTCTCGACATCACCGAGCGGAGGCGGGCCGAGGAGGCGCTCAGACGGAGCGAGGAGCAGAACGCGCGGCTCCTGGCCGAGGAGCGGGAAGTCAACCGGATGAAGTCGGACTTCGTCTCCTTCGTGACCCACCAGCTCCGCACCCCGCTCTCCGGGATCAAGTGGATGCTCGAGCTGGCGGCGGAGGGAGCCGAGATTCCGGATGACACCGCGTCGTACGTCCGGGATGCTCGAGAGGCGACCGAGCGGCTGGTGAGCCTCGTGAACGACCTCCTGGACATCTCGCGCCTCGAGAGCGGCCGGCTCAAGCTGGCGATGCAGGAGACCTCGCTCGGCGACCTCACGGCGAGCGTCGTGGAGGAGCTGGGGCCGCTCGCCCGCGGCAAGGGGCACCGCCTCCGGATCGACGGTGCGGGGTCCCGTCTCGGCGTGGTCGCCGACCCGCAGCTCCTGCGCCAGGCGATCCTGAACCTCGTGGCCAACGCGATCAAGTACACTCGGCCTGGAGGAGACATCGCGGTGCGGATTGCGGGCGCGGATGGTATGGTCTGCTGGTCGATCCAGGACAGCGGGATCGGGATCCCGAAGGAGGCGCAGCGGCGATTGTTCGAGAAGTTCTACCGTGCCGAGAACGTCCTGACGGTCGAGACGGAGGGCACCGGCCTGGGGCTCTACCTGGTCCGGCTCATCGTGGAGCGGTGTGGCGGACGCGTCTGGTGCGAGTCGGAGGAGGACAAGGGCTCGACGTTCTTCGTGACGCTGCCGGCGGCGACGTGACGGCGCCGGGGGCTCCGTCCGGCCGGGTCCTGCTCGTCGAGGACGACCGCTTCCTGCGCCGGGCGTGCGAGGCGAGCCTGAAGCAGCGCGGCGTGACCGTCCTCACCGCCGTCGACGGCGAGGAGGCCCTGACGATGGCCCGCGCCGAGCGGCCCGACCTGATCCTGCTCGACATGCTGATGCCCAAGCTCACCGGTCTCGAGGTGCTCCGCATCCTCCGCGCGGAGGAGGCCACCGCGGGGATCCCGGTGCTGGTGCTCTCGAACTCCTCCCGCGACCAGGATGTCGAGGCCGTCCTGAAGATGGGAGCCATCGGATACCTCGTGAAGGCCAACCTCTCCCTCCAGGAGCTGGGGGATCGCGTGGTGAAG
>CAZWXA010000074.1:0-12648 GCA_964637755.1 uncultured bacterium
CATGCCGAAGAGCGCGCCGACGAGCGGCTCCAACGCGAAACCTCTGGTGTGCCCGCAGTGCGCTCGACGCTTCGCGCGTCCGCTCCACCTCGGACGCCATCTCTCCGCGACACATGGCCGGAGGAAGTCGGACAAGTAGGCGCTAGCGGGCGGTCCGCTTCTTCGGCGGCGGCGTCCTCGCCGGTGTCGGCCGCTTCTCCGCCGCTGGCGCGCTGACCGCCTCCTTCTTCCTCGCCTTGGCCTTGGGCGGGAGCGTGAGCGCGTACGAGAACGCGCGAGCGGTCCACCCGCGGAGCGCGCCACGGTCGGTGAGGATCGAGGGCGGCAGGACGACGTACTCCTTCATGGGCCGGCCCTGCATCGGCTCGAAGACGCGTGCCCCGTCGATCGCGAGCAGCTCGGCCCGCGCCGCGGCGTCCAGGCGGACCATCATCCGGTCCTCGTGAAGCCCCGCGAACAGGTGGCCGTTCACGACGGAGCAGGGGTAGCCGAACATGCTTCGCCGCTCGGCCCGCGCGTCGGCGGGCAAAGCGTCCGCGAACGTTGCCACCAGCGCTTCCGAGGACTTCTTCCAGGCCATGGCCTCCTCCATCCGAGCGGTACGCGGCTCGCCGTCTTTCCGCCGGGGCGATCACGAGCCAGGAGCGACCCCCGGCCGAGCCCGGGCTCATTCCGGCTGGGGTGGCGGGGTCTTGTCCACGAGCGTTCCTTCCGGAGCCGGCAACGGGCCCGCGCGGAACCAGCGCTCGAAGTCGCGGTCGAGGTCGGCCACGGGTAGCCCCACCACGGCTTCCACGAGGCGGACCGCCTCGTCACCGGGGTCGCCCGCGAGCCGGTCCACGTCGCGATCCCGGAAGGCCCGGTAGAGTGGCGCGAGCGTGCCCCTCTCCTGGAGGTAGAGCATGAGGTAGCGCGCCATGGCGTGGTTCGCGGCCTGCCGCTCGAGCTCGAAGTCCTTCGGCTCGTTGGCGAACGCTCCCGACGTCATTCGCACCAGGGCACCCACGGAGGGGCGGTGGGTCCAGACCTCCTGGAGGACTCGCCGCCGCCAGTTGTCGACGCCCACGATCCCGCCGGGCGTGAGCATGGAAACCTCGTAGAGGGCCGCCAGGCCCTCGTCCATCCACATCGGGACGTCCCCGAAGCGCTCACGGACGAGCAGGTGGAACAGCTCGTGGGCGAGAGACCCGATCTGGGTGGTGGGGATGACGCCGGCCAGGCTCCGGTCGTCCCGATAGCTGTAGGCGATCGTCGAGGTGGAGATCCGGATGCCGTGGATGTCCTCTGCGAGGCGCCGCAGCTCCCATGGGGCGCCGACCAGGTAGACGGTGACCAGGTGGCGCGGGGCGGGGATCTCGTACCGGCTCGTGAAGAACCTCAAGAAGCGCTGGAGCGTCTGCCCGATCGCGGCGAGATCGGCGGGCGAGTGTCCGGTGCGGCTGGCCAGCACGAACGGTCCCTCGTGCAGGACCTTGAAGTCGGGGCCGGCGAGCCCACCGACGTGCCGGGCGGCAGCGCCCCCCTGCGACGGCGGGAACAGGCGCGCGGCGATCTCGTCGTAGGGAATGGTGCGGATGATCGTCGGCGGAACGCTGGCGAGCGCGTTCTTCTGACCGACCCAGAAGAAGGTCTTGCCCTCCACGGAAGCTTGCGCGAGCGCGGCGGAGACCGGAAGGACCACCGGCCGGACGATGGCGCCGCACCGGTCGATCTCCTGCGTGACGAGCTTCACGTGCTCGGGCGGCAGCGCGTAGTCGTAGAGGACCCGGCCGAGGCGCGATCGGCCGAGGTCCTGCATGCCCTCGACACGGCACGCGCAGGTCCCGAGCATGTAGTCAACCTCCGCAGTCCGGCCGTAGGGGCCCGTGCGGTAGTCGACGAGCAGAGGAATGGCGCCGAGGTAGTTGCCGCTGCGCCAGAGCGCCCGGATGGGATCCAGGGATGGCTGTGCGCCGGCGAGGGCCAGGGGCCCGCCGGCGGCGACGAGGGCGATCGCGATCGAGAGCACGATGGTTCGTCTGTCGAGCATCGATCGCTCCTCTCCCCGGCCACTGCCGAGCTTCGGGCAGCGGGCCTCGATCCGAACATGCGCTCCTGGTCAATGTTGGGGAGGAGCGCCGCTCCCCCCGACCCCTCCAACCGGTCGTCGTGGGCGGCGATTGCTTCACGCCCTCTGGCCCGTGGTGCCGATTCGCGAGCCCCGTCGCGGAGACGGGTCTCCGTCGTCCTCGGGCGCCAGATCCGGACGGCTATCGGTTCTTGTCGCCCGCGTCCTTGCCCTTCTGCTTCTCGAGCGCCCGCTTCTTCAGCAGCTCGAGCTCGCCATCCGCGTCGGAGGGCTGTGCCGGACCGGCCTTCGTGGCGCTCGGGATCTCGGGCCCGGCCGGCCACGCGGCCGGCGGCCTCCCCGCGGCGCCAGGATATTGATCGAGCGTGGCCGCCGGCGCCATCGTCGCCGTGTAGACCTGGGCGTCGTTGACGCGGATCTCGTGCCGGATCAGGAGCGTGATCAGCATCAGCGCCGTGCCCAGCACGGCCAGCGCCAGGCCCGGCGACGCCGTGGAAAGCTCCACCGTCCAGCCGGCTCCGCTCCCCTTGAGCTGACTCGCCGTCTCGCTGAGCCGTCCGAGGATGAAGACCGCGCCGACCAGGGCGAGGATCATCCCCGTGACGAAGCCGAGGTACTGGATCCATACCCGGGACATCAGGAGCACGTTGGCCTGGTGGTAGCGGCGTTCCACGGCGCCCCGCTCGAGGGCCGTGAGGATCCGCCAGCGCGCCATCTCGACCGCTCCCGGACCGCCCGTCTGGACGGCGCTGACCTGGCGATCGTCGAACAGGGGGCCGAGGTCGAGGGAGGGCGCGGCGCCGATCCGCTTCTCGAGACCGTAGAGCTGCACGATGCTGGCGACGAAGAAGAACGCCGCCAGCAGGATGATCATCCACATCATGAACGGCAGCAGGGCTCGCTGCCACGCCTCGAGGCGCCGCGCCGCCGGGTCGCCGTCTGGCACGGCTACGGGGCGGTCCCGCCGGCAAACATGATCTCGGGCTCGATCCGGATCGGGGTCGAGACGGAGGCGGAGACGAGGCACGCCTGCTCGCTCTTTTCCATGACGCGCCGAGCCCGTTCCGGGTCGGTGCCCGGCGCGACCGTCAGCCTCGGCCTCAGGACGATCTCCGTGAAGCGGGTGACGCCGTCCTTGCGGTCCACCGTCCCCGAGCTCGACAGCTCGAGCGCGGTGAACGAGACCCGCGACGCCTCCGCGACGGCCCGGAGCGTGAAGAGGAAGCAGGTCTCGATGGCCGCGAGCAGCAGGTGCTCGGGGCTCCAGGCGTCACCGGGGCCGCCGAAGTCGAGCGGCGGGGCCGCCCGCAGGCCGGGCACGCCCGGGACCGAGACCGTCGCGTAGCCGGTGGGACCGCCCGAGAGGTGGGCGTTGTAGTGGTGGGGCAGGGGTGTCATTCACTCCTCCTCGGCACTCCGCAGCCGGGGGCGCGCCGCCCGACCGATTCGCTGCAGGCATAATCCTACGCCACGACGCGGCCCGGATCGTGGTGAATGGACGCCGGCGGACGGCGGGGCTCGCCGGGAGGACCGGAGGGGCTGACAAGGACACGCGCGAGCTGGTTGCAGGGCGCAGCGCCCTGTGCTGCCCGTCGCGGCCGGCGGGCCTCCGGGACGATCGGAGACGGTGCCCTTCCGGGAAGCGCGCGTCCGGACCGGCGACCGCGAACGCCGGGGGGGCTACGCCGGAGCGGAGGGCGAGGTCGGGGCCGGTGTCAGAGAAGCCGGCTGCCGCCGGCCCTTGTCGGACGCCCCGTTCTCCGGAGTCCCGACCCGAGCGGGGCTCTGGCGCCCTTCCGCCGGTATGCGGACCACCGAGTAACCGATCGATTTCAGCTCGGCGTCGATCTCGGGCCGGGCTCGTCGCTCCCTGCGGCGGCGCCCGGGCGCGTACTGGCTCGCGGCCCGACGCCGCTCGGCGCGCCGGCGGTCGAGGACCACCTCGATCGCCTCCCGGTCCGAGAACGCGCGCTTCAGATCGGTGTAGCGCGTCACCGCGTCTCGAGACACGACGAACAAGAGCTGCCCCATGGGCGTTATTAAACCACCTTGGCGGGCGGATCCGCATCATCTTCGTGAAGCCCGTGTTGGCGGTGCTGGAGCAGGTCCGGGAGGTAGGGGGCGGGCGATCCGGAGCCGGGCGCCCTCGCGGTCCGGATCGGCAGCGGTCGCGAGAGCCGGGGGTCGAGGGCACGTGTGCTGAAGTCCCGGAGTCTGCCGGGCGAGTCGGGACGTCTGCACGGGTGCCACGCGGTTCGGGAAGGCTTTCGGGCCACCGCCGGCTGCTGGATAATGGCCTTCGGGGTCGGGCCGGCTGGCATCGGGCTGGCGCGGCTCGTGCCCACGTGTGCGCTGCCAGACGGTTCGTCTACGGAGGGAGCGGAATGATCGGCCGGGTTCTGTTTCTCCTGCTTGCCCTCTGCGGTCCCGCGCAGGCCCAGAGCCTGACCGACCTCTACCTCGATTCGGAGCGAACGAGGATCTCGGGGCTCAAGGAGGCGGTCCGGCGGCTGCTCCGCCGCGAGCCGCAAACGGACGAGGACCTCTATCGAGCGAGGGAACTCCAGACGGAGATCCGACGCGTCGAGCGCCGCATCCAGGCGATCGAGGACGACGAGAAGCGGAAGCGCCAGGAACGGCCCGAGTGACGGGACGGCGCACGCCAGCCTGCGGGCCACGGCAACCCCGCCAGGCCGCGGCAGGCTACCGGATGACCTGGTAGCGGTATCCGACCACGGTGACGCGGAAGCCGATGATGCGGGGATCGGGCGGCATCGAGGCGTCCCAGTACCCCTCGCTCCGCGCCCGCACGAGGCGGTCGACGAACGCCGGCGGCTCGACGATGACGTTTCCCGCGGCGTCGAGCGCCTGGACGCGCAGCCGCACGCTGGTCGCGTCGAGCGACGAGTCGTTGAAGACCCGGCCGATCAGCCGGATCTCGCGCGGACCGCTCCGGTCGATCGTGAACGTGACACGGAAGTATCCGTCGGCCGCGGCCTCGACCAGGAGCCCGAGCAGCGCCACCAGCGCCATCGAGGCGAGCCGCCTCATCCCGGCCGAGTATACTATGCACCGTGTCGCCCGGTCGGAACGCCCTGATCGCCGCCTGCCTCTGTGCCGTCGCCCAGGTCTCGGTTGCCGGGCCTGTCGAGCGCTCGCTCCCCGAGGCGCGGGCGCGGGTCGAGCATCATCTTCACGAGGTCGAGGTGGTCGCCGGCCGGCTTGGCACGGTGCTGAGCGAGCCCTGCACGCGCTTCCCGACGCGGGACGAGTGGACGCACTTCCAGGAGGCGCAGCTCGACGACGTGGTGCTGCTTCTCGCCCACCTCGAGCAGGCGTGGATCGAGGCCAAGGCGGGCAGAGACGCCGCCCTCCGGCGCGAGGCGAAGGCACCGAAGCGGCGGACCGCGGACGGGCAGCGGTTCGTCGAGAAGTTCCAGACGTGCGCGGCGGAGAACGACGCATCGTTCGACCCCTTCGAGCTCTGGCGGCGGATCGAGCGCGAAATCCCGCCGCGTCAGGCGGAGATCGCGTTGCCGGAGTAGCCGCTGCCGGGCACAAGGATCGGTTGCGGGTCCTGGTGATCGGCGCGTCGGGCCAGGTGGGTGGCGCCCTCTGCCGGGAGCTGGCCCGCCGCGGGCACGCGATCACCGGCACCCACGCCCGGGTTCCGACTGCCGGCACCGTTCCTCTCGACCTCGCCGATCCGTGCGCAATCGAGCGGCTGGTCGGCGAGGTGGCGCCCGACTGGGTGTTCTGCGCCGGCGCGCTCACCCACGTCGACTACTGCGAGGATCATCCCGGGGAAGCGGCCAGGGTGAACCGCGACGGGCCCCTCGCCGCGGCGCGGGCCGCCGCGCGCGCCGGCGCGGGCTTCGCGTTCTACTCGACCGACTACGTCTTCGACGGGCGGGCCGGACCGTACGCGGAGGATGCTCCCGCGACTCCGCTGTCCGTGTACGGCCGCACCAAGTGGGAGGCCGAGCTGGGCGCGCGCGCCGCCGTCGAGCCGTGCCTGATCCTCCGAACCGCGGGCGTCTACGGGCCGGAGCGGCAGGAGAAGAACTTCGTCTACCAGCTCATCCGGCGCAGTGGGGCCGGCGAGCGAATCCCGGTGCCGGTGGATCAGGTGTCGAGCCCGACCTTCAGCGGCGACCTCGCCGCGGCGAGCGTGGAGCTGGCCGAGCGCCGGCTGACGGGCGTCTATCATCTGGCGGGAACCTCCGTCCTCGACCGGTACGCGTTCGCGCGGCTCGCGGCGGAGGTCTTCGGCCTCCCCGTCGCATCGATCGTCCCGGTGTCCACCGCCAGCCTCGGGCAGCGGGCGCCGCGCCCGCTACGGGGCGGCCTCCGGGTGGATCGAGCGCTCGGCATCCTGGCGACCCCGCTCCGATCGGCGCGCGACGGCCTCGAGGCGATGCGGAACGCGGTTGCGCCTGCGGGACAGCTACGGTAGATTGGGGTGCCAGCGTCCCTTGTCAGGCTACTCAACGCGGTGAGCGTAGCTCAATTGGTTAGAGCACTGGACTGTGGCTCCAGGGGTTGAGGGTTCGATTCCCTTCGCTCACCCCATTCCGGTCCACGCGCCCGTAGCTCAGTCGGATAGAGCGTCGGACTTCGAATCCGAAGGCCGCAGGTTCGATTCCTGCCGGGCGTACCAACCGAATCGAGGACTTCCCGCGTGAGGGCGCCGGCCTCGATAAGGGGCGAGGAGCCTCGTCATCGGGACCTCGACGTGATGATCGACCGGCGGCCCCGGCATCGGCCGATCGTACCGAAGCGATCGATGGGCCATGTGGCGCAGACCGTGGTCTACTTGGGGGACGTTCAGGCGGCCGTCGGGGTGCCCGTCTCCTCCCCGGTCTTTCATGATGGCCGCCACGGAGGAGGATGCCGAGATCGACAGTGGAGGATCGAGAGCTATACATGCAGGGCGTGACCAGACTGATGCAATGGCGCCTCCGAACGCTCCTCCGCCTGTTCATCGCCGGCTCCATCACCCTTTCCGCCACCGTGTGCCCGATGACCGTCATCGTGGATCTCGACGCGCCCCTGACGGCGCCCCCACTCGCCTCCACTCTTCTGCTCGTCGGCTCGAGCACCCTCGTTGCCCTTGCCGGATCCCTGCTGCGCCAGCACCGAGGCGCCCCCGCCGTCGACGCCCCTCCCCCCCTGGTGTAGTCGAAGCCGTGCCCGGCGGAGCCAGAGGACCCGCCCTGCCGGCCGGCGGGCCCTGGCCAGATGCCAGGCGATCTTCCCGGCCCCTCCGCCGATCCTGAGCCCGCTTGTGACCTCGGGCGGTGCCCATGCGGCTTGGGCGATCAGGGATGCCACGTCGGCGCCCTTGCCGGCCAGGTCGAGCCCGCCGGCTGCCGTGGACGGGAGGCCCTCCGTCATCAGACTGCCTCGCCGTCTGGTACGGGCCGGCAGGGCCTTCACGAGCGGAATCAGGCTCGTCGTCGTCCGAGCGGCCACGCCGGGCATCGTCTCCCGCGTACAATGCGCCGAACGTCCAGGTGCGCACAACGGTCGGGCTGCGGGTACGATGGCACCCCGGGAGGGCCAAATGAAGATTCTGTGTAAGTCGTGCGAGCAGGAAGGCAGACCAGCGCTGATCGTGAACAGGGAACCGCTCGACGACGCCACGGCTGCCTACGGACTCTGCGAGGAGCACTGGCGCCAGGTGGAGGAAGAGATCGGGCCGTCGCGCGCCGAGGGCTGAGCCGAGCACACCGCGCCCGCCCGCGAGGCGGCTCGGTGCTCGATCCCGGTCGAGCCGCCGCTCTTCGAGACGCGCAGTCGTGCCGGCCAGGGAGGCGGATGAAGTGCGGAAGGTAGGATCGAGGGGTTCGATCGGCGCCAATCGCCCTCTGCGAAGGACTTCGAATCCGGCCGCCGGTTCGATTCCTGCGGGGCGTACCACATTTCTCGGAGAAAGCCTGCGCCCCGGGGGCCGTGCGGACCACGCCGTCTCTGACGTCGTGGGGCTGCCGACGGTCGATGCGCCGTGCTTCCTGTGCGGGAGTCCCCGGGCCGATCCCGTGTGGGCCAGCGCCGACCGCGCGTTCGCGGTGGCCGGCGTGTACACCGTCGTCAGGTGCCGCGACTGCGGCTTCCTCTACCAGAAGCCCCGGGTGCGCGACGAGCACCTGGCGGACTGCTACCCGGACCACTACCCCCGCCACCAGGAGCCCTCGCCCCGCGCGCCCCTGCGAGGCTCACGCGGCCGGATGGCCGCCACACGGTGGGGGCTGGCCCGCGGGCTCGGCTACCGCGCGCTCGGTCCGGCGCGCGCCGGAGCGTGGACCCGCCTGCGCGCGCGCCTCCTCGCCCGGCGACTCGTCCGGGACTGCCTCCCCTGGCTCGGAGCGGGACGCTACCTCGACGTCGGGTGCGGGTCCGGTAGCGCCCTGGGCGTGGCGCGCTCGCTCGGCTGGAGGGTCTCGGGGATCGAGAGAGACGCGGCCGCCGCCGCCAAGGCCCGTCGATTCTCGGACGCCGTGTACACGGGAGACGTTCTCTCGGCGCCGTGTCCGCGCGGGGAGTTCGACGTGGTCACAGCCTTCCACGTGCTGGAGCACGTGCCGGACCCGGTGGCCGTGGTGCGGCGGATGCTCGAATGGCTCGCGCCGGGCGGGCTCCTCGTCATCGAGGTCCCGAACGCGGGGGGGCTCGGCGCCGCGCTCTTCGGCGCGGCATGGTCCGGCCTCGAGCTGCCTCGCCATCTCTCGCAGTTCACGCCGGAGAGCCTCGCGCGCGCCGTCGCGCTCGCCGGCGGCCGGGTGGCGTGGGAGCGCCATCGCGCGGCGCCGCGCCACTACCTGCGCAGCCTGCACTCGGCCGCCAGCGACCGCGGCTGGGAGAGGCTTGCACGGCTGACGCGGCTTCGCCTGTCTCGCGGAGCGCTGAAGCTCTTCCTGGAGATCGCGTTGCCACTGGCCGGCCGCCTCCGCCGCGGCGAGGTCGTCAGAATCGGCGTCGTGCACGGATGAGGCGAGCCGCGAGACCGCGCCCACCCCCCGCGCCCGCCCCTCGATGGTCCGGTGATTGCGCCCGAAGACCACAGGCGCCAGGCGGAAGCGGCGGGCGCGGGGGGGCGGTCGCCCCGGCGACGCGGGTCGGTGAACGTCAGCGGCGGCGGGTCAGGTTGTACTTGGTCGAGTCCAGGTCCATCACCTCGACGGTGTCACGTTCCGCCAGCGTGTAGTACAGCTCGCGGACGTCGCCGTTCGACTCCAGCATCATGATGAGCCCACGCTGCGCGTTGAGCCGGCCTCTCGAGGCCGTCCCGTCCTGCTGGGAGACCATCGTGTAGGCCCCGTTGGGCTCGACCGTGAACGTCCACCGGCCGGGCATGAACGTGTTCTGCGGCAGCATCTCCCAGCTCCCGATGAGCCCGGGGTCGACCCGGGCGTTGGCCAGCATGCGCTCCAGGCCCATCCGCCGCCGGTCCGTGTCGCGACGCTGCTGAAGATCGGCATAGGCGCGCCTCTCGGGCGGCATTCCCGCGGAAGGGTCCTCTCGCCGCTGCTTGCCGAGCTGGCGCCGGATCGCGTCCATGAGCTGCTGGAGCTCCGCGTTGTACCCCGGCGGCCAGGTGCCGGTGGCCTCCCTGATCCACCGATCGGCCTCGTCCGCGTTCCCCCTGGCGAGCGTCTGCTTCGCCAGCCACATCGCCGCCTCCGGGACCGCGGTGCCGCCGTGCTCGCGCGTGTCGCGCGGCGCCTCCGTGGCCGTGCCGATCCGAGGCTTCCCGGTGGTCTCGGCGCCGAGGAGTGGGGCGTAGGTCATGACGGCCGCGTAGGCGCGGGCGGCCTCGTCGTTCCTCCCGAGGGCCGCGAGCAGGCGCGCCGCTCCCGCGTGGGACTGGGCCACGAGGGCCGCGGCGACGAGGGGCTGCGGCGGGGTGACAGGATCGGCCCTGGGATCCGGCAGCATGGCGGAGTACATGAAGTCGAGCCGTCTCCCCGGAGCGATCCGGGCTTCGTATTCCAGGTTGTCCCGGTAGACGCCGACGGCGTCGGCCGCCGTTCCCGCGCGCTCGAGCAGCGCCGCCATCAGGTGCCGCGCCGTCATCGGCAGGCCGAACTCGATCGGATCGCGGCCGAGCGGCGCCCCGGCCCTGGCGGGGGGCTCGTCGAGACGGAGTCGGGCCTCCTCGAGCGCCACCGCGGTCCGGAGGGCCGCCACTGCGTCCTCGCTCCTGCCGGCGCCGTTCAGCGCGATGCCGAGGTAGGCCGGCACCCGGGCGTCCTCGGGATCGAGTGGGCGGGCCTGGGCCAGTACCCCCTGAGCGCCCTGCCAGGCGGTCTTGCCGATGCGGCCCCAGGCCAGGCGGAGGAGCGGCGCGGCGGTGGTGTGGATGAGCCGCCGCGCGATGGCCTGCTGTTCCTCGGCCTTGTCCTGCTGGCCGGTCTTGGCGTAGAAGTCCGCCAGCGCTTCCTGGGCCTCGAGAGACCGCGGGTCGAGCGTGATCGCCTGGAGCAGCGACGCCTGCGCCTGGTCGATCTGGCCGGACCAGAGCTGGCGGTCGGCTTCGAGCAGGTATCCCTCGACGGTGCCCTTCGTGACCTTGATCGCCGCGTCCATTGCGGTCACCGCCCTCCGGCGGAGGTCCGTGGCGGCCGTGTCGAGCTGCGCCGCGCGCTGCAGGTCGGCCTGCGACGGGGGAGAGCACGTCGTCGTCCGGATCTCGTAGATCCCGTCGCTGCGCGTCTCGGTCCGCGTCGAGGTCGAGCAGCGCTCCTGGCGGAGGCCCGAGGCTTCGCTCGAGAACTGGTTCGCCCGCATGGCGCGGAACCTGGCATAGAGGCGGAGGGCGTCCGGGTTGTTGCCGGCGATCGCCAGCGCCCGGTCGACGATCCGCTCGGCCTCGTCGTAGCGCTTGAGCGCCGTCAGCGCGATCGCCTTCTGCATCATGGCCCCGACGTGCCTCGCGTCGAGCCGGAGCGCGTCCTCCACGATCTGGATGGCCCGCCCGAGCTCCGTCTCTCGCGACGCCTGCCAGCGGTAGAGGACCACGGGCCGCCGCGGCTCCACCTTCTCGCCCCGGTTGTCGGCCTCGTCGACGATGTACTTCGCGAGATCGACGTACCGATCAGGGGTCTTCGGATTGGCGCGGAGGGCGTCTTCCAGCACGCGGAGGCGGTCCTGGTAGAGCTCGTCGTACCGGAGGCGCTCCGCGCCGGCGGCCTTGTGCACCCGGGTCGCGTGGGCGAGCAACTGATCCATCGGGGCGGCCGATCGGGCGGCGCCCTCCAGCGCCGAGAGCCAGTGCGCGGGCGAGCCCTCCACGCGCTGCCTGGCCAGCTCGGACTCGATCGCGGACCGCGCGCGACTCGCGGCGCCAGCGTCGAGCCTGGCCGCGACGGCCAGATCGGCCTGCGTGCGCCTGACGTCGCCGAGCCGGGCGGCGGCCATGGCCCGACCAAGGTAGGACGGGGCGTGGTCCGTCCGGGAGGTGAGCGCGACGGTGAGCTCCCGTCGGGCAGTCGCCGGGCGGCCGAGCGCGAGCCAGCTCTCGCCGATGTAGAAGAGGACGTCGGCGTCGTCGGGGTAGGCGGCGCGCGCATAGCCCGCCTCCGTCAGGACGGCCTCGTACTGCTTCCTGGCGTGGAGCTGCCGGGTTCGCTCGAGGTGGGCGGGCGCGAGGTCGCGCCGCGTCATGTGCCGGCTCGCGAACCAGCGCCCGGCCGTGGCCATGACCGCGCGCATCGTCGGGCCCCTGGCGAGAGCCGGATTCCCGGCTCCGCCGAAGCGTTCGGGCAGGCGGAACTTCTGGTACGGCTGCGCGAGGTCGTAGAGGATGAAGGATCCGTAGTCGGTCGGGTAGTCGTCGCGACCCTGCGCCATGTGGCCGGGGATGCTCACGACCGCAGGAACCTCCGCGTTGCCCCGGAAGCCCGACATCGAGTGCTCCTGGGTGAGGATGCCGCCCATCGCCTCCGCCGCGTAGGTCCAGAGCTGCGCCTCGCGGCCTCTCAGGCCGAGTTGCTGGGCCCGCTGCAGGTCGCCGAGGGCCGGCTCCCACTGTTCGGCCAGGGTCTCCGCAACCCCGCGCGCCAGCACGAAGCCGGGATCGTCGCCATTGGTCGAGAGCGCGCGCGTGAACGCGGCGACGGCGTCCGTGAAGCGCCCCTGCATCATCGCGTCGAGTCCGTCGAGATAGGCGACGAGGCCGGCAGTGTCCGGGGCCCGTGGGGCGGCCGAGACAGTGCCGGATCCCACGGCAAGGCAGGCGAGCAGGACGGCGACGCAGCAACGCGGCAGGCGATCCATGAGGCCCCCCCCTGGCCCGATCGGGCGCGAGTCGGATCGGCGGCCAGTGTACTCCCGATCCGGAGCGGTTCGTCAGCCGGCCAACGACTCGATCGCCCGCACCTCGCCGGCGGAGAGCGCCAGGTCGCGGCTGGCCAGGTCCTGCTTCATGTGCTCGGGGTTGGAGGTGCCGGTCAGCGGCAGGATCCCCACCGCCTGCGCGAAGCGGAACACCACCTGGGCCGGCGTGGCCTTGGCGCGCGCGGCCAGGCCGGCGACCAGCGGGTGGCGCAGCACCTCCGGGTTGGCGGTGAGCAGCGAGA
>CAZWXA010000075.1:0-10979 GCA_964637755.1 uncultured bacterium
AGGGCCTTCTCCACCCGAGGAGGCCCCGGACCGCCCCCTCATGGGATCAGCAATACCTTGCCAGTGGTCTTACGACCCTCCAGCGCCCGGTGGGCCTCGGCGGCGTCGTTGAGACCGTAGTCGATCTCCATGCGGAGCTTGAGCTTGCCGTCGCGGATCCAGCCGAGGACGTCGCCCGCTCGCTCCATCAGTTCCTCGCGCGTCGCGACGTGGTGGAACAGGCTCGGACGCGTCAGGAAGAGAGACCCCTTCGCGTTCAGGACGGCGGCGTCGAACGGCGGGACGGGGCCGCTCGACTGCCCGAAGAGCACCATCATGCCGCGCGGGGCCAGGCAGTTGAGTCCCTTGTCGAACGTGGTCTTGCCGACGCCGTCGTAGACTACCTGCACACCCTTCCCGCCGGTCAGCCTCTTCACCTCGGCCTCGAAATCCTGCGTCGTGTAGGAGATGACGTCGCTGGCGCCGGCCTCGCGGGCCAGCCGGGCCTTCTCCTCGGTCGACACGGTGGCGATGACCCGCGCACCCCGGAGCCTGGCGATCTGGCAGAGCAGCAGGCCGACCCCGCCGGCCGCCGCATGGATCAGGCACGCGTCGCCCTTCCCGAGCGGGTAGGTCGTACACGCGAGGTAGTGGGCGGTCATCCCCTGGAGCATGGCGGCGGCGCCCTGCTTCGTGCTGACGCCATCGGGAAGCTTGACCAGGCGTGCGGCCGGCACGGCGGCGTACTGCGCGTAGGCGCCGAGGACGCCCGTGTACGCGACGCGATCACCCGCCCGGACGTCCGTGACGTTCGGGCCCACGCCCGCCACGGTGCCGCCGGCCTCGAAGCCCACGGTGAACGGAAGTTCCTGCTTGTAGAGACCGGTCCGGAGGTAGACGTCGATGTAGTTGACGCCGGCCGCGTCGATCCTGACCACCGCCTCGCCGGCCTTCGCGACCGGCTCCGGGACATCCTCGAACCGGAGCGCATCGGGACCGCCGGGCGTGTGAACCCTCACCGCTTTCATGCGTGACCTCCTCGAAAGTGATCGGCGCTGACGAACCGGAGAGAATTATACACGGCCGGCCTACGCCGTCAGCGGTTCCCGGATCTCGTCGACGACCTCCTGCGGCCGCCTCGCATCCGGACCTGTGTCAGGGGCCTGCGGGTTTTCCGCGTCATGCGAGACTCGGCCGTTCAGGGCGGATCATCGGATCGTCGCCAGGTCCAGGGGGAATCGCGCGACCTCCCTGGCATCCCGATCGCGAACCACCAGTGCGAAGCGCCCCTTCGCGCTGAGGGGAGCGGTCGGAAAGCCATACACGCACCGCGCCAGGTACCGCCCATCGGCCTGGCGCAGCGCCGTTCGCTCGTTCTGGACGAATGCCGCTCGCACCTCGTCCCGGCCGGCGGCCAGCACCGGCGCGTAGAACCGGGCAAAGTCGCTTCGCGGGCCCGACAGCGACACCCAGAAGACCAGGCGCCCCCAGTCCGCGCGCAAGAGCTTCTCGATCTCGGCCGGTTTCAGCGGGGTCTGCTTGAAGGCCGCCTGGCGCGCGGCCAGGGCCAGCCTGTAGAACGGCGTCATCACCGTCACCTCGCCGGCGCTCGAGGAGAAGGACCACTCGGCACCGAACGTCTCCGTGGTGACGCTGCGCTCGCCGAAGCGAATTGCCTCGACCTTCTCCGCCTCGCCTAGCGCGAAGGAGGCGGCCGCGGCCGGCGTGCCCGATACGGCGCCGGCCAGCAGTATCAGGGCGAGTGCCCGCGCGGCCTTCATCCCCGGCGGAGGCCTATCGGACCTGGCTCACCGGCCCGACGTTGCCCACCGTCACGACGTCGAACGTCGCCGGATCCAGATAGCGGCGCGCCACCCGCTGGACATCCTCCGCCGTGACCCGCGCCACACGCGCCCGGAAGGTCTCCGCGTAGTCGAGCCCGAGCCCATGCTCCTCGACCCCGATCAGGAAGCTCGCGACGTTCGAGGAGGTGCTGAGCCGGAGCGGGAAGCTGCCGATGAGGTACGACCTGGCCAGCGACAGTTCGGGCTCCCCGACCGGCTCCCTGGACATCCGGGCGAGCTCCTCCCGGGTGATCTCCAGCGCCTTCGCGACCGCGCTCGTGCGGGTCTGCAACCCGACGATCGCCGCCGAACCGTAGCGGCCGGGTGACAGGTAGCTGAATACCGAGTACGCGAGACCGGCCTCCTCGCGCACCCGGACGTAAAGGCGGGAGGCCGAGCCGCCGCCGAGGACGTAGTTGGCGACGACGAGGGCGAAGTAGTCCGGATCGTCCTGGCGGATCGCCTGCCGCCCCATGTACACCGTGGCCTGGGTCAGGTCGCGCGTGATCGTGCGGGACTCCGGGGCGTGCGCCGGCCCGCCCCCGCGAACCTCAGGCGCCGGCGTCGCGGGAGGCCGCCAGTCGCCCAGACGCGACAGAATTGCGTCCCGCGCCTCGCCGACGGTCACGGCACCCACGACGGCGACGATGGCCGTATCCGGGCGGATGTGCCGCCGGTGATGTTGCACGACCGCGTCACGCGTCAGTGCCGCCACCGACTGGCGCGTGCCCTCCACGGGATGCCCGTAGGGATGATCCGGGAACACCACCCCCATCAGCTCGCGGGAGGCCACGGCCTCGGGATTCTCCTCGGACCGCTGGATCGCGGCGCTGATTTCCTTCAGCTTGCGCCCGAGCTCGTCTCCGGGGAGCGTCGGGGCCCGGACGACGTCGGCGAGGAGATCGAGCCCGAGTCCGAGGTCCTTCCGGAGAACGGAAAGGCCGAGGGTGATGCCGTCGCGCCCCGCATCGGACTCGAGGCTTCCGCCGACGAATTCGATCGCCCGGTCCAGCTCCTCGCCGGTCCGGGTCCGGGTCCCCCGCGTCAACAGCTCCGCGGTGAGGTTCGCGAGGCCCGGGGCGTCGGGCGGGTCGAAGGCGCTCCCGGCCCGGAAGTAGACCCGCACGGACACGATCGGTACCGCGGGCCGCTCGGCGACGAGGAGAACGATGCCGTTCGGCAGGATCTCCCGATGCGCGATCGGATCGGCAGACGCCGGGACGACCGGAAGGAGCCCTGCCGCGAGGGCAACCAGCCACGTGCCGACGGCGACGCGAGCCCTGTCCATGGCTGTCAATCATATACCCCGCCGCGACCTCGTGCGGCGGGCGCGCGGCCAACGACCAGCGTCTTCAGCCCTTCCTTCAGCTCGACCACCCGGCCGTCGTCGGGAACGGTGCCGAGGGCCCACTCGTAGAGCAGCCGCGCGTCGTCGAGCACGGGGCGCGACGGTTCCCCGAAGTACTCCTTCTGCATCGGCTCGTCGGAGAGCCCGATGCAGCCGTGGGAAGCCGCGTACCCCGGCAGGTCCCGGCCGTGCAGCCAGTAGGCGACGCCCGGCGCGTTCACGTGGAAGCGGAGGGCCCAGCGCATCGGGTAGGGTGTGTCGGTGCCCTCGATGGTGTAGCGGGACGACTGGTGGCGGCGGTGGAAGGCGGTGACCCGGAAGGCGCCCGCAGGCGTCTCGTTGCCGATCTCGCCGCTCGCGATCGGTGCGGAGTGGACGAGGCGGCCCTGCTCGTAGGCTCCGAGGAACTGCTCGGTCAGATCGACGAGAATGAACTTCGGCTCGCCCGCGGCAGCGGGATATCCGGCCGGCATCGGCGTGAATCCCGCGATGTCTTCGAGCCGGGCCGGGACCTTGAGCGCGACGCCAGCTCTCGCGTGCCGCCGGTCGATCCGGTTGAACCGCGCGACGTCGATCCACCGCTCGCCGAACAGTCCCTCGAGCGTCTCGCCGCGCCGCAGCCGCCGGCAGTCCCAGGCAACGCGAGCATCGCTCGGATAGCGGATCGCGCAGAGCGACGATAGGCCGGCGGCTGGCGCCGCGGGTGGCGCGCCGAGGCTCGAGACCAGGACCACGCCGGCGAGAAGGAGCCGGCGGCGCCGGCTCACCAGGCCCTGATCCGGCCCGAGTCGAGGTGGACGAAGTCGCGGGACGACCGACGAGCAGCCGACCGAGATCCTCCGCGATCGGCGGGCGGGGTGACCGGAGGAATTCGCCCGGGTCGGCTCAGTCGAGCTGCTTGCGGAAGCGCAGCACCGAGAGCGAGAAGACGACCGCGCCGAACACGACGAGGGGCAGGAGGCTCGGCCAGAGATGCTCGATCCCCACCCCCTTCAGCACGATGCCGCGCACGATCCGGAGGAAGTAGGTGAGCGGGATCCCCGCCGCGAGATACTGCGCCGCCCGCGGCATTCCCTCGATCGGGAAGAGCAGGCCCGAGAGGTAGATCGAAGGCAGGAAGGTGAGGAAGGCGAGCTGCATCGCTTGCGGGACCGTCCGGGACGAGGTCGACACGAAGATGCCGATGCCGAGCGTGCCCCACATGAACACGGCCGCCATCAGGTACAGGAGGACCAGGCTTCCCCGGATCGGGACGTCGAAGACGAAGCGCGCGACCACGAGCGCCATCGTCATCTGCCCGTAGGCCACGCAGAGGTTCGGGAGGATCTTGCCGAGCAGCAGCTCCCACCGCCGGATCGGGCTCACGATCAGCGCCTCGAGGGTGCCCTTCTCCCGCTCCCGGACCACGGAGACCGCCATCGCGGTGATCGTCGTCTGCATGAGCAGGGCGCCGATCAGCCCGGGCACGATGAAGATGGCCGACACGAGGTCCGGGTTGTACCAGGCGCGCACGCGGAAGTCGACCGGCGGCGGCTCGTCCCGGCGGAGCACCGCGCCCTCGATGGTGCGGGTCAGGACGTCGAGAGAGCGCGCCGCGCCGAGCGAGCCGGCGGCGTTCATCGCCGACGAGGCGACCATCGGGTCCGAGGCATCCACGAGCACCAGGATCTCGGCCCGCGCCCGCGTGAGCCGGCGGGCGTAGTCGGGCGGGATCACGATCCCGACCTTGGCCTTCCCCTCGTCGATCAGACGCGTCATCTCGCGCTGGCTCGCCACCCAGTAGCGCAGGGTGAAGTACTGGCTGTTCTCGAACGCCTCGAGGAGCGTGCGGGCCTCGACGCTGCCCGACTGGTCGAACACCGCGGTGGGGACGTGCTTGACGTCGGTGTTGATGGCCCAGCCGAAGATGAAGAGCATCACGACCGGCACGAAGAGCGCGAGCGTGACCGCCAGCGGGTCGCGGCGGAGCTGGATGAACTCCTTGGCAACGATGCCGCCGAGCCGGCTCCACACGCCCCGCTACACCGCCCGGAGCTGCTCGCGCAACCGGAGCTTCCGCTCCTTGTCGACGAAGGAGACGAACAGGTCCTCGACCGACGGCTCGACCTCCTGGACCCAGTGCACCGGAAGCCCTTCCCGCTCGAGGAAGGCGCGGACCTCATCGGCGCCGGAGCCGTCGGCCATGATGAGCCGGAGCCGCGTGCCGATCCGCACGACCTCCTCGATGTCGTGCCAGTCCGAGAGCGCATCGGCCGCCTTGCGCAGGTCCTCGGTCTCGACCTCGACGACCGTGCGCCGGAAGGCATCGGTCTTGATGTGCGCGGGGCTGCCCTGGGCGATCAGCCGCCCCTGGTAGATGAACCCGAGCGTGTCGCACAGCTCGGCCTCGTCCATGTAGTGGGTGGTGACCAGGATCGTCGTGCCCTCGTCGGCGAGCCGGCGGGTGAGCGCCCAGAACGTCCGGCGGGACACGGGATCGATCCCCGCCGTCGGCTCGTCGAGGAAGACGAGCCGCGGAGTGTGCACGAGCGCGCAGGCGAGGGCCAGGCGCTGGCGATACCCGCCGGAGAGCTGGCCCGCCAACTGGCTCTCGCGGCCCCCGAGATCGCCCAGGCGCACCATCTGCTGGATCCGGGCCGCCCGGTCGCGCCTGGGAACCATGTACACGCGCGCATAGAACGTCAGGTTCTCCTCGACGGTGAGGTCGTCGTAGAGGGAAAAGCGCTGGGACATGTAGCCGATGGCCGACTTGACGCGCTCGGGCTCCGCGACGAGATCGATCCCGAGGACGCTCCCCTCGCCCTCGCTCGGCTCGAGGATGCCGCACAGCATCCGCAGGGTCGTGGATTTCCCGGCGCCGTTCGGGCCGAGGAAGCCGTACAGCTCCCCCGTCCGCACGCTCAGGTCGAGGTGGTCGACCGCGACGATCCTGCCGAAGCGCCGGGTGAGGCCCCGGGTCACGACCGCGCGCGGCGCGTCTTCCCGCACCACGCTAGCCTCGTCCTTCCGTTCCCAGGACGGCGTCGGCCGGCATGCCGGGCTTGAGCACGCCCTCGGAGTTCGGCAGCGCGACCTTGACACGAAAGACCAGGTTCACGCGCTCCTTCTTCGTCTGCACGTTCTTCGGCGTGAACTCCGCCTCGGATGCGATCTCGGTGATCGTCCCCGGAAAGGCGCGGCCCGGAAAGGCGTCGACGCTGACCTGCGCGGGCTGGCCGATCCGGATCCGTCCCACCTCGGTCTCCGGCACGTAGGCCCGGAGCCACATGTCCGTCGGATCGACGAGGGTCACGATCGAGACACCGGGGTTCGCGGTCTCGCCCGCCTCGAGGTTCTTCCGGAGGACGACACCGGTGAGTGGAGAGAGGATCGTGCCCTCGCGCAGGCGGCTCTCGGCCAGCGCCAGCGCCGCCTTCGCCTCGGCGACGCGCGCCTTTGCTCCCGCGACCGCGTGCGGGCGCGGCCCCGCGAGCTGCAGCTCGAGCCGCTCGCCGGCCGCCCTGACTTCGGCGCGCGCCCCGGCAATCTCCTGCTCCCGGGCCCCCGCCTCGAGCATGCTCGCACGCTCCCTGCTGGCGCGCTCGTTGGCGGCGGCGACCTCCCAGGCCTGCTTGGCCCGGTCCACATCCTGCGCGGCGATCAGTTCCTTCTTGAACAGCTCCTGCGCACGCCGGTAGTCCCGCTCCGTCCACTCGCGCGTGGCGGCGGCACTCCGGACGGCCTCGCGCGCCTGCTCGATTTCCTGAACCCGCGTCCCGGCGAGGAGGTCCGCGAGGCGGGCCTGGGCGCGCGCCAGCTGCGCGCGCGCCTCGTTGATCTCGTAGACCCGGGCGCCGGCCTGCAGGTCCCGGAGCTCGGCCTCGGCCACCCGGAGGGCTGCCTCCGCCCGGCGCAGCTCGGCTTCAAGCTCGGCCGTGTCGAGCCGGGCGAGCACCTGATCCCGTCTGACCGGCTGTCCCGGCTGGACGAGCAGATCGCGGATCCGTCCGGAGATCTTCGAGCTGACGTCGACCTGGAGCGCCTCGATCGTTCCGGTCACCTGGACCCCGGAGGACCCGCCGGAGCCGAGCCGGCGGGAGGCGTAGGCAGCGGCGAGCCCGGCGGCCACGACGAGACCCACGAGGACGGCGAGCCGCAGAGAGCGGGGCATCAGCGGTCGAGCCGTCGCACCAGAGTCAGGGCTTCGGGAGGAGGATACCGACGCTCCTGCCGTCGTCCGGGAAGTACGTGTTCGCGACGCGCATGAGCTTCTCGGCCGTAACTCCCCGGATCCCAGGGATGAACTCCTCCTTCAGCCGGTAGCCCCCGATCAGCTCGAAGCGCGCGAGCAGCGTCGCTCGGCTGTGCACCGAGTCCTCCTGGAACGTCATGCTCGCCTCGATCTGGTTCTTCGCGCGAGCCAGCTCCTCCTCGGAGACCGGCTCCGTCTTCAGGCGCTGCATCTCGGCGAGCAGCGCCTTCTCGAGCGCCTCCGAAGTCTGGCCAGAGAGCGCCGTCGCCCAGAACCAGAACAGGTTCGGGTCGAACGAGAAGAAGGAATAGTCGCCGCCCGCGTTCAGGGCAATCTGGCCCTCGTGAACAAGCCTCCGGTAGAGCCGTGAGGCCCGGCCCCCCGAGAGCACCGTCGAGAGCAGCTCGAGCGCGGGCGCGTCCTCGGAGCGGGAGCTCGGCGCGTGGTAGGCGATATAGACGATCGGGAGCTGCGCCGCCCTCGACACGATCACCCGGCGCTCGCCGACCTGCGGCGGCTCGACCGCGAGGACTTGCGGCGGCTGGGGGCCCCGCGGGATCGGGCCGAAGGCGCGCCGGATCGTCTCGAGCAGTTCAGGCGCGCTGAAGTCGCCCGCCGCGACCACGAGGGCGTTGTTGGGCGTGTAGTACGTGCGGTAGAACGCCGCGATCTCGGCGGCCGTGACCCGCTCCAGATCGGTCATCCAGCCGATCACGGGTGCGCGGTACGGATGGGCCCGGTAGGCGATCGCGTGGGTCTCCTCGCCGAGGAAGCCGTCCGGGTCGTCCTCGGTGCGGGTCCGGCGCTCCTCCATCACGACCTGCCGCTCGGACCTGATCTCGTCCGGATCGAGCAGCAGGTTCCGCATGCGGTCGGCCTCGAGCGCGACCACCTGGTCGACCCTGTCGGCGGCGATATCGACGAAGTAGGTGGTGACGTCGTGGCTCGTGAAGGCGTTGTCGCGGCCCCCGTTCTGCTCCACGATCTGCGCGAATCGGCCGCGCGGGTAGGCCGCGGTGCCCTTGAACATCATGTGCTCGAGGAAGTGGGCGATTCCCGTGGCGCCTGGCTGCTCGTTGCGCGAGCCCACGCGATACCACACGTGGAACGACACGATGGGGCTCCGATGATCCTCGAGCAGCAGGACCCGCAAGCCGTTGTCGAGCGTCGCCTCGACCACGGGGGTCGCGGCGTGACCGGGCGACGCCAGCGCCGCGCACAGGACGAGAGCGATCAGCGCATGTCTCATGGGCCCGATTATACGCTCCGGTGCCGGGCCGTTTCCGCGGTCGCCTCCCCCGTCAAGGCCGATCCTCCCGCCGGCGGAGGCCGTTCCGCCGAGAGGCCGCCCGTGGGCGCTGCACGCAGCTCGCGCGACCGATCCTCCCCTCCCGGCCGACCCACGGGGGGAACCGGACCGGGAGGGAGTATCATGTCGCCGCGATGTGCCTCGCCCGCCGGCCGGCTCCGCTCGACGCCCTCGTCTCTCGCGCGAACGGCAAATCCCGGGTCCGGGCGCGCGTGCCGGTTCGCCCCGATCTCCGTCCGGCGGCCCGTCTGACGAATTTCCGCGCCTCCGCGCGGCCGCGAATCGGCCCTCGCGCGCGCCGCCTGCTCCGGGCCGTCCGCCGGAGAGGGCCGCTCCGGGTGGGTCTCGCCCTCATCGGACTCGCGGGGGCCGCGCCCGTGGCCGCCGTGACCTGCGAGGAGCCGCTCTGGGCGGTCTACGCCAAGGCGGTGCCGGCAGTGATCTCCATCCAGGCCACCAAGATCAACAAGGCGCGACCGGATCGCCGCTTCGAGACGATCGCCGGCTCCGGCTTCCTCGTCGAGAGCGACGGGTACGCGGTCACCAATGCGCACGTGGTGGACGGCGCGGCGTCCGTGGTGGCGACCCTCAACTCCGGCGACAAGGTGCCGACGCGCGTGGTCGGCCTCGACGCCGTGCTCGACATCGCGCTGCTCAAGCTCCAGGTGTCGACGCCGCAGCCCGTGCTGAAGTTCGGGGATTCCGCAGGCGTCCGCGTCGGCGACGAGGTGGTGACGATCGGTAACCCGATCGGCCTCGAGCAGACGATGACTCGCGGGATCGTGAGCGCCGTCAACCGCGTGCTCCCGTACATGAGCGCCGAGGAGCCGATGCTGCAGACGGACGCGCCGATCAACCCGGGCAACTCGGGCGGTCCCTTGCTCGACCGCTGCTCGACGGTCATCGGCATCAACACGCTCTTCTCCGAGGAAGCGCGGAACATCGGCTTCGCCATTCCGAGCAACGCGGCGAGGACCATCGTCCGGAGCCTGCGCGAGACCGGCCGGGTGGTGCGGCCCTGGCTCGGCATCCAGGGACGCACCATGGACCCCCATCTCGGCACCATCCTCAAGATGCCGATCACCCCGGGGCTCCTGATCGAGGTCGTCGATGACGGGAGTCCCGCCGAGAAGGCCGGTCTTCGCGGAGGGAACCTGTCGATGAGCATCCAGGGCGAGGAATTCCTGCTCGGCGGTGACACCGTGACCGCGGTCAACGGCGCGCCCGTCCGCACCCAGCAGGACTTCAACGCTCGGGTCAGGGCGCTCAAGCCGGGTCAGCGCGCGAAGCTCACGATCTTCCGGGAGGGTGCCACGCGAGAGGTCCAGGTCGGCGTCGTGGAACGCCCCCGCCTCCCCTACGACCTCCCCGATGAGTAGCGCGAGCCGAAGGCGAGCGTTCCTCATCGCAAGCACCGCAGCGCGGTGCGTCGCCGGTGACTAGCGCGAGCCGAAGGCGAGCGTCCCTATCGCAAGCACCGCAGCGCGGTGCGTCGCCGGTGAGGAGGAATGCGCGACGCGGCCCTCAGCCGTCCTCTTCCAGGATCCGTCTCGCGGTCGAGAAGATCCGTTGAAACATCGAGCGGGTCAGCCTGCCCGTGAAGGTGTTCTGCTGGCTCGGGTGATAGGAGCCGATCAGGGTGATCCGGTCGTCGAAGCCCACCCGCACGCCGTGCCCGAAGACCGGGGCGACGCGCGGCAGCGGCTCACCAAGCACACGCCGAGCCCGGAGATACGCCTGCCAGGCGATCCGCCCGAGCGCGATGACGACCCGCACCCGGTCGAGCAGCCGCAGCTCTGCGAGGAGGTACCCTTCGCACTCGCGGCTCTCCTCGATCAGGGGTGTGTTACCCGGCGGCGCGCAGCGGACCGCCGCCGTGACGTAGGCGTCGGTGAGGCGAAGGCCGTCGGCGGCGCTGACCGACGTCGGTTGATTGGCGAACCCCGCGAGGTGCAGCGCGCGAAAGAGCCAGTCGCCGCTCCGGTCGCCGGTGAAGATACGGCCGGTCCGGTTGCCGCCGTGCGCAGCGGGCGCGAGCCCGATGAGCAGCAGCCGGGCGCGCGGATCACCGAAGCCGGTCAGCGGCCGCGAGGCGTACCGCTCGCCGCGAAACCGCCGCGGTGGTTTCACCGCGACCGCCCGGCGGTGCGCCACCAGCCGCGGGCACCGCGCGCATCGAACGATCACCGCGCCGAGGGCGGCCAGCGATCGGGGAGCCAGATCTCGTCGTTCCGTGCTCTTCATGCCCGGACGGATCCTCCATGACGG
>CAZWXA010000075.1:11079-12572 GCA_964637755.1 uncultured bacterium
ACGGTCAGGGCTCAGAGCGCGCTCTCGATCGCGGTGCGCGCGCGGTCGGCCAGCTGCCGCGCGGCCAACCGGGGATCCAGCTCCCGGTCGACGCGGAGGACCGGATGGTAGGTGATCGTGATGCGGCCCCGCCGGGGAAAGGCGCGCCCCGGCGGCCACGAGTCCGTCCCGCCAGTGATCGTCACGGGCAGGATCATGGCGTCGTGCGCCACGGCGAGGCGAAACGCGCCGGGCTTGAAGCCCGCGAGCTGCCCGTCGAGCGAACGGCCGCCCTCCGGGAAGATCATCAGGGCCTCTCCCGCCCCGAGCAGCCGCGCCGCCGCGCGCACCGCCCGCGGATCCGCGCCCTCGATCGTGACGGGAAACGCCCGGAGGCGACGGAGGACCCAGCTCGAGAGGGGCCTTCCGAACAGCCTGCCCCAGGCCATGTAGTGCACGCGCCGCCGGACCGGGATCGTCACGAACGGCGGATCCGCATAGGTCTGGTGATTGGGCGTGATGATGAGGGGGCCCCGCGCCGGGATGTTCTCGACGCCCACCAGGCTCAGCCCGAAGTACGCCCGGCAGAGCAGGTACACGGCGGGACGAAGGAGATCGAGGATCGGCGTGCTCACGCGCCCATCTTCACACGGGGATGTCCACGTCGTCACGACGTCCTCTGGTGATCGCCCACCGCGGGGCCTCGGCGTACGCGCCCGAGAACACGCTGGCGGCCTTCGAGCTGGCGCTCGAGCAGGGCGTGGACATGCTGGAAGTGGACGTGCGTCTGACCGCCGACGATCAGCCCATCATCATCCACGACGAGACCCTGGAACGTACCACCACGGGGTCCGGTCGGGTCCGTGACCGTTCGCTCCGCGAGCTCAAGCGCCTGGACGCCGGGTCGTGGCGGGGTCCGGCCTTCCGCGGCCAGCGGCTGCAGGCCCTGCAGGAAGTTCTCGAGCGATTTCGCGGCCGCGTCGGATTCGCCGTCGAGCTCAAGACGGACCGGAGCGGCTCTCCCGGTGTCGAGGAGCGGGTGGTCTCGCTCCTCGAAGTCTACGGGGTCGTCGACAGCTCGCTCATCCTCTCGTTCGACCGCCGGACTCTGGAGACAGTCGGCGCGCTGAACGCGAGCCTCGGGAGGGTGGCACTCGTCGGTGAGGGAAACGCCCCCCTACCGGACAACGTCACGGCCGTGGTCCCCGCTGGCACCACGGCCGTCGGTCTCCAGGCCTCGCTCGCGAGCGAGGGACACATCCGCGCCGCCCGGCAGGCAGGCCTCGCGGTCTATATCTTCACGGTCAACGACATCGCCTCGATGGATCGGTTCATCGACTGGCGGGTCGCCGGGGTCTTCACCGACTCGCCCGACGTCCTGCGGTCCCGCCCGCGGCTGCGAGAGACGGCCGGCCCGCCACCCTCCGAACCCGATGCAGGAAGCCCGCAGGCCACCTGCTAGAACTCATCGCCGCTGTCGCCGAAGACCGCCCCCACGGTCTCCATCCGCCGCT